>JARRMB010000075.1:0-5572 GCA_037386325.1 Candidatus Bathyarchaeota archaeon | reverse complement strand
CTAAAAATTGCAATTTAACCAAAATACAATTAGAAACTCTTTTAATAGATGTTTTAGCCGAAAATATAACCGATAAGAGTCTAAAATACGATGAAAAGGCTAAATTACGGATTTTAGCTGTAAGTAGAGGAGCTTTTAATAGGAGTTTAAGACAGGCAAGACATAACGTCACACAATCAATTTACACAATTTTACTTCTAGGTTATTTAGGAATTCTTGAAGAAATAAGGCTAGAACCATATTTAGAGGCAGCAAACAAGCTAAAAACATATATAAATTCTCAAAGAGAATTATTAAAAAAACACCCAAAAGAAGAACAACTTAGAACTGTAGCACTACTCCACGAAGAGCTCAAAAGTAGTCTGGACGAACTTACTAATCCTCGAAAAATATCAAAAAAGATGTGACATCACAAATCACAACCATTTTATCACAAAGTAATTCACATTTTTTGTTTCAGAAAACCGAAAAAGGATTATATATTAATTATTTTAGAAGAAAAGAATGATTTAAAAATAACCTCATATTATGGTTTATTTCAAAAAATAGCTTTTCTAAGAGCCTTTAAAAACTGGGTTAAATAGTAAAGGATGGAAAAAGCAAGAATAGTAAGTAAAGCACCATTTTGCGAATTCGTAAATTCTGCATAAAATGTGAGATGTGATGTCACGTGATCTGTTAAAGGAAAAAACTTAAGTTTACTTATATATTAATGTGATATGTGATTTAGAATGAATATCACACAACATCACGTTGAAATCACATGTGAGGTGGGAAGTTAGTGGTTTCAGAGGTTATGTTAGGTGTGACTTCTATTCTTTTTTTGCCCAAAAAATTGAGGATATTTTGTTAGATAATAAAAATATTGCCGAAAAAGTTGAAGCGTATGAAAATAGACTAAATGAAATAAACGATGCGGTTACGAATAATGTTCCTCAGTTCGACGAAAAATTTTCTGAGAAGCTTGAAGAAATGCGTAATGATGTTTCGGAACTGAAAGAGGTTCAAGAAAGAGTTTTAAAGAAACTTGTTGAAGTCGAGAAAATTAAGAAGGAAGATGATGTTTCTGAGGTTAAAATTAAGGCAGCTATTCCTATAAGGAAGGAAAAAGCCTTGGAACCACTCACAGAAACTGAACTAATGGTTCTCGAAACAATTGGCAGAGAAGGGGAAAAAACTGCACCTGAAATAAGAGATAAGATCACTCTCACAAGAGAACACACAGCTCGTCTAATGAAAAAGTTATACAAGGACGGCTATCTAGAAAGAGACACTCATAAGATGCCTTATGTATACAGGCTTAAGGAAGAAATGAAAAAAATTTTGAAAAAAAGAGAAGTTAGTGATTACTAGGTTATTCCTTAGTCATAAGAGATTTTCCAGCTTCCAGAATTCGTTTAAGATTATTATCTATCTCAGAAAGTGATTGTGAATCAGGTAAATCATAGTCAGCCTTCCCTCTCTGTTTTAAGTAATCAGGATAGTGAATTACTTTAAAGGGAACAGCAAATCGAATTTGGGGTTCTGAAATAAGTAGAGCTTCTCCAATATCAAGCATTTTAATCTCGGTATCACTGTATTCCATGTAAGGAGTATTTTGAGTGAGATAATCTCTGTCTCTTTTTAATTCGGTTTTCATAATAATTTTTGTCCACAACTCAGCAAAGACATCACGGTTTATTTTGGAAGGTCTTGGTGTGACAGCATTTAATCCAACACGATATTTGCGGTAAGTAAGTGCAATGTCAGAAAAGATTGTTTTGTGTATTTCAGGGTCAAGAAATTCGTGAGCTTCTTCCAATGTAATTAGCAGAGTTGGAAGTTTTTTCCATGCTTCAAAATTGTTTTCCCAAGAGTGCTTATAATATTGAGCAACATTGGTAGCAGTGAGACAAGTAACATTTTGTTGTTCCTCAGAAGTTAGACCTGAAATATCGATGAGGCAAGTGATTTCTTTACTAATGTTCTGAACTACGTCGTCAATGAAATTATAATTAGAAGGCGGGTAAAGGTGAGGAGGAAGGTCAGAAAGTCGGCTCATTAGAGCACTGATTACGGTTTTTTGTTGATAATTAATGATTCGTCCAACTCCCGAGTATCCATCTAGACGATAGGTTTCGAGAGCTTGCTCAATCCAACAATTTCCCAAATTTTCATATAATCTTCGGGCAACCCTGATTTGGGGGCGTCCAATATCAGGAAATATTGTCCATAATCTTCCAGGAGTAAGAGTACGCAAACCAATACACAGCTTTCCATCCCGTGCTGAGTAATAACGAACTTTGCTGTAGTAAAGAGGATGTTCTCTTAGACCAACTGTTTCCGACCCGATATCCTTACCGGATAGTAGTTGACCAGCAAAATCGAAAATAAGACCAACAGTTTTTGGGTTATCTATTATACGCGCATTTAAGACAAGTTCAGTGTTGGTTTTTCCTGAGCCAGTCATTCCAAACATCCCCATCATTTTTGGTATTGCGTTTATATTCACACCCACTTCACCTAGAACTTCTTCGCCTGATCGAAGAAGACCAAGCTCTAGATCACCTGCAATTTTTAAAACATAATAATCATCTTTGTTAGTTGTATATACGCGATCCATATAGTTGGGATTAAAGGTTGGAGAACGGATTCTGTCAGAGTTTCGTTCAAGAAATAGTATCGCATTAACGTGTCTGTAGCTGGAATAGGGCCCAAAGGATTCTTTGCCTTCAGCTTCACGGAGTTGTTCATTTGTATTCAAAGTAGAGGAACTGCCAGCGTCCACAATGCGAGCATAAAAACTTCTGTTATCAGAATCTATTCGGACTATTTGACCAAAAGAAAGAGTTACTCCTTGGTTTAGGAAGAAAGAAACAGTATCTCCTTTTACTTCACGAACGAAACCAACGGGATCAAATTCTGTCAAAACCTTCCCCTCCTTCAAATGGGTTATTTATTCCATGAAGTTTGTCCGCGAAACTACAGGAAAGTTCTTCCATACGAAGAATTTCTAAGATTCCTTCATCTGCTAACGTCTTTTCGATTAAATCGTAATATTGAAGAAGCTTTGAGTTTGATGCACCAGAGAACTCGTGTGCAAGCCAAAGTGTAACTGGATAACCTAGACATCGGGGATCCTCTGAAAGAGCTGTAAGAGGAGAAAGGAGTTCAGATATATTATTAGAAGCTAATGACTCCATTATGTCGCAACGGAAAACGTGTTGACTATCTTGACACAATTTCACAAGTGAGACATCCCCATATAGATGCTTCTCCATATTTGCTTCTTTTACCGGATGGTAAACCCAAAGAGGGTAAGTTGAAAGAACACTTGTTGATGCCATAAAATCTCGTCCTTTTTCGTCACACAACATTGGAGATTGTTTACTTACAGCGAGAAGATTAACCTTCTTCCGAAGAGACTCTTCGTAAAGTGAAGTATGAAAACCACGTTTTCCGCCAAAAAAACTCGCACCATCTAAGAGTACGTAATCTCCTGCCCCAAGTTCGATAATAGCTCCTTGATGTGGTGTATGGTTAATAGGCTCTTCGTGAAGTAGTTTTAATGCCAGTTCACTCTCAAGTTGAAGTCGTCCATCAATCAAAAAATTTGAACGATAACGACGATCTCCAACTGCACAAATAATGCTTTCGTCGTAACCCCAATTAACAACGCGATTTTCAACTGAAGCGTATGCGACTCTCATAAGGTAGATACCCCAATTGTTAGCTCTTTTTAAAATCCTTGTTGAACAGTCCACTGCCAAAAACCGTGCATTATATTGGTTAATTTTTTTCAATGGTTTAATTTTTGTCCGATCAGGTTTGGTTATGATCAGTGGTTGAGGTTTAATATCGCTAAACCCGATTTGGCGACCCTTATCAACATATGTCTTAAGTTTGGTTTTTATATTAACCAAATCAATTTGAATCTTACCCATTAACAAGTTTTCTCCTTAGACCACGAAGAGTCTCGTAACTAAGTATTAAATAAATTATCTTTAAAATCAAGTTGTTCATTTTTTGTTAACATTATAGTTTGATATTGCTGTTAAAATTCTGTATCGTAAATGATTTGAAACATATTTTTTTATAAAGAACCCCCGATCGGAGAGACGAGATAAATATGTCGAAGCTGTGCTCAAACGAATTGGTTCATTATATTCCTGTTCGTATACTGCTTTCAATTCCTTTGAAGAAAACCAAGTCACGGGAAAATTCTTTTCTGCAACTAAACGAACCTTATCTATTTTAGATACTTCAGATGTGAAATGGTCTTTTTTATCATTTACTGCTGACATGCCGCCTAAAAGCTCTACTAGGTCAAGTAAACGAAGAGCCTTTTCACGCGTAATTTGCCCCTCAAATATTATAGTGTAGCGATCTCCATTATTGGAGATTTCTATACGCATTCTTTTTCCAGGCATGAATTGCACCATTTAATGTTCACTGATTAAATAATTCACAAGTTAAAGATATTGCGGTATAATGTGTCAAATAAAAAAACTAAAAAATAGCTTAAAATTGTAAATGCATAGTTATTTGCAATTATTTTGATTCACAAGCTTTACTATGAGTTACATTATTGAAATGAAAAACAACAAACCAGTGAATGTGTTTTTCCAGTAGAAACCAAGGGGTCGGTTCTATACTTGTGAAGGCCAAAAATTAAGCCAATTTTAAGTAAATGATATTAAATACGGCTTAAAATCTTGAACAAATTGAAAATTTTCACAGGTAAGTAAACTAAATTCGGATTTTTGTTATATATTATTAATCATATATCACAACAATAAATTCGATTAATGTTTCTAAGAGACTCAGACCCCCTAATTTCCATTGTACAAAAGATTTCTTATAGGTTTTCTTAATCTATCTTAAATTTATTTTTTTGTAGAAATTTATATAAAAAATTTGATAAACAATAATAAATATCAATTATGTTATTATTAAAAACGGAATTCTTTTTATTGAAAATATAGATATGCAATTATGAATTCTTTTTTAAAAAGATTTGAATATTTGATTTATTTTTTCCATCAGAAATATAGGGGTGCGAGAGTCAATATTGTAATTTCTATGTTCTCAATATGAGAGTTCTTATCTAGCGGAAACACAATCGAGGCAATAATTTAATCTAGACTAAAGGAGATCACAAGGCTGACTAAAATCGACACTCTTGAAGACGTTTTTGATCGTTTTCTAAGTAATACACAAATTTTCAAAGATCGAGAAGTATTGCGCCACGATTATATTCCAGACAAACTTCCACATCGCGACATTCAAATAAAATGCTTGGGAGGAATTGTTGCACCAGTTCTAAGATGTTCTCCTTGCTCAAATGTTTTCATTTATGGAAAAACAGGAACAGGAAAAACAGCAGTTACAAAATATGTTCTAAATAAATTAACCTCCAAAGCAAATGAATTAGGGGCAGACATTGAAGTTTGTTATGTGAATTGCCGCCTTGCTGGAACTGAATATCGTATTCTTTCAAGTTTATGTGAGGCTCTAAATGTTAAGGTTCCTTTCACAGGATTAGCTGTTGGAGAAGTTTTTGATAGATTTAAAGAAGGATTAGATCAGCAAA
>JARRMB010000074.1:0-4358 GCA_037386325.1 Candidatus Bathyarchaeota archaeon | reverse complement strand
AAATTATTGAGGGTTATACTGTTAGGCTAGATCATGGAGCACTGGGATATGATATTACAGGAATAATTGAAGTGACGACTACTAAAGGAAAGATGGTGGAAATTGAAGATGAAATAGCCAAAATTGAAAATGTATGTGCGGTTTATGATATTACGGGGATTGCCGACATTCTTGTAGTAGGAAAATTCAAAGACCGAAAATCATTAAGCCAATTTGTAAAGAAAGTATCCAGTATACCTAATGTTGAAAATACGGTAACTCACCTTGTCTTAAACACTGTAAAAGAAGACTATCGCTTTATCTAAACTACCAAAATTCAAACAGGGTACGTGATTATTGCTTTATTTTGTAGTATTGATTCGAATAATTTATCAGTCTTAAATGAAAACTTGATGTGATTTTATTTGCCAATTCAAAACAAAAAACTAGAACAATTCATGAAGGAACTAGTTGCTAAATTAGTTCTGAAATACCCTAACGAAATAACCTCTTTTGTTTTGTTTGGCTCTGCTACAACAGGAGAGTGGATTCGAGGAAAGTCTGATATTGATTGTATAGTAATCATCAAAAACAAAACCCTTTGTGAGGACGTTGAAAAGTATTTGAATCTCCTTTTGTTGGAACTTGATGCAAAACATGATCTTAAGCTTTCTGAAACCTGTACTTCATACAAAAAAACTGACAACTTAGCTTTGAATATAATTTTTAAAACTGAAAATAAACTGATGTTTGGACAACCATTTTACGTAGTTTCCGAAGATCAAATCGATCTAAAAGGATTTAAAATTAGAAAAGATTTGAGAGTTGAGCTTGGAACTCGAACTATAGCATCTTTAGGATTATTTTTGAAGCGAATTAAAAACACGGGAATAATTTTGTATGGGAAAGACATAAGGCAAGAAATTCCTAACACAGTTCCATTTTTGGAAAAAATAAAGGCATTCTTTAATGCAATGCTTTTACTGTTGATGAGTTTCATTATCCTTCCTTTTAGTCCAAAACATGCCTTTTCTCATGCCATCAAAGCAAATTTTTGGGCATGTGATGATGTTCTTTTTGCACTCGATATGCCTTTATCCAACACAAAGCAGGAAATTCGAGAAATATGTTCAATCTTTGACAAGACAGAACTTGATTTAGACCATTTACACAAATCATTAGAATACAAGAAAACAAAAGACTCTATTGAAATTAGTTCTGGTTCTGCTTTGCGGTATATTATAAAAACGACTAAATTTGTCTATACTCTTTATGGAAAAACAATCTTGAAGGCAATTAGTTGAATTTTGATTTTTTATAATGCTAAAATCAAATCTTAAATTTTAGAAATCCTTACCATAATCATGTCAACAGTAGAAGGAGAATGGGTAAATCTTCTAGCAGAGGTTTTTGAGAGGCTAACTGCAAAACACACTTCAATTTCCTATGACTTTAATGGAGTCACCTTTGAGGCAGACAGGGCAGATGCAAAGGGAAAATTCTTGCCTGCAGGAAAAATAAGGATTACAGGAAAAATTACCATCACTGTCGGATAAATTAATCGACATCATATGGCTAGTAAACTTCTGGTGGATTTGCTCAGACTAGTACGAGAAGGCAATATGGAAATAAGTGAAAATCATAAAAAATCTTTAAAATTGTCTTTTAGTAAAAACACTGTTGTTTTTGATTTACTCGATGTTGAATTTAATATTCCTACCTCGAAGGGAATGTTCGAACGATTAAGCGAAGCAAGAAAGTTTGCCAAAATTTTGGAGGAAAATAATTTTACGTTATGCATTTCTCACAAGGGTAAAATCGTGATGAAACTCGGGAAAGATGCTAAACCGAAACTTTCACGGATGTTGACTAAAAGTAAATCAGTAGAAATCACAAATTTGCGTGAGTTGAGAAAATTAGATAAGAGATTAAGATTAAAGTAGATGACTGAAAACAAAAAAGGAATTATTTTTGCATATATGATGCAAGGATGATCGAATTTACATCCAATACCATACATGCAGGGTGCTTGTATTTTTCTGTAGGTAGACCACAATTATGACAAAACAGTTTTGTAGGTTCATTACAAAATTTGCATGTTTGCTCTACTTCAAGATGTGAATCACAAATTCTACATTTTTGTTGCTGCATAAAATATGGTTATTTTACAAATGATTTAAGGGGTTTGAAAATTAGATTCAACTAATTAGAGGAAGCTAATTTTTGCTTTATTTTTTTAATAATGGTTTTGGTTCAAGTTCTCTTTAGATAATCTAATGTTAATTTATTTTTTGCAAATAGAACAATTGTAAATTTAATGATTAATTTCAAATCTATAGAATAAGCTATTTTTTATTTACTAGAAATCAATTAAATCATTTTAATCCAATTTAAAGCACATTAAACCTTTTTTCTTATGATGGCAATATCAAAAGCAAAACGTAATGAAGCTGCAAAAAAAGCAGCAAGAACACGAAAACGTAATGCAAAACCCAAAACCAAAAAGGCCACTAGCAAAACAAAAACTGCTTTATCGGCATGGAAGAAAGCAGCAAAAAGAACTGTAAAAACTTCCTCTCGACAAAAACCCAAGCCAAGAAAAACTGTCTCAGTTCCAAAGGGCAAAAAACTTACCAAAGTAGCCTATGGACGAGCTGCAAGGCGTCTAGTTACATTAAGCGGGAAAGGACCTAGAAAACACTCTAAAAAACCTGCAAAGAAGGGAACAAAAGTAACTAAAAAGGCCTATAGTAGAGCAGCAAGCCGAACTGTAAGAAAAAGATAAGGTTTTTCCCAAATTTTTAAATTTTATTTAATATTAAAATTAATTTAGAAGCCTGCAGTTTTTCTGTGTAGCTATAGAATATTCTTACTGGTTCAAATCTACCCCCCATTCAACAAATATTTCCAAATGGAGGGAGTAAATTAATTGGTCCCTTGAAATTATTTATCTGAAAAGATATATGCATATACTATTATCAAATTAGTTCAATACTTTTTTTATTTAAAAAAATATAGATGAAAAAATTTAACGTTTATTATGTAATACCAAAAATGAGGTCCGAAAGAAAATGATTACTCCTCATACAGCAGACGTCTTGCTGTTGGGGTTTCATTCCCTCGGTCTCATGAAATTCCTTCAAAAAAACAAATTTTAATCTTTGATGATAAATTTTATTTACAAACAATCTACTTTTCGCAAAGAAACTTGATACCCAAATATTCAAAACCAATGAAATGTAAAACATTACATGGTCAAAGCTGATCTTAGAGTTTGCACTGATTGTGGCTGCATATTTAACAGAGAGGTGGGCTTGAAAGCCATATCTAACTGTCCTGCATGTGGTTCTGAAAATCGTGAACCATTAGAGTTGTAATTTTTACATCCTTTTATCCACAATTACGCCATGATTTTCAATTCTAATTATTGATTTTAACTTTAATCCAAGGCTAAAATCATAAGCTAATCTGTTGATAATCAAATAATTTGTTGATGGGAAATTATATGTGATGTTCGATAATTTATCATATGCCAAAGAAAGAAAAAAATGAAGTTGAACACAAAAGATTAGAGAAATGGAGAATTGGTAGGGCAAACTATCCTTAAGATAGTTTAAGGTTTTTTCGGTAATTAATGTAGGTGATCGTGTTTAGTGGGATTTAGGTTTGTTTTGGTCATTTTTCCATTCTGTGCATAATTGCTTACAAAATTTGAATTTTCAATAATCATGATCTCTTCATCAAATTTTTTGTTTGGAATTAGCATGATTTTATCACCGTCGTCAATCTTGACAATGGTTTTTACCAAACCTATCTGTATTATTTCTCCTTTTTTCCCATTAAATTCTATAGTGTTTCCTACATTGAATCGCTTTCCCAGAGCAATACTCATTCCAGAAATTGCATTTTGTAATTTGTTCAGGTAGACAAATGTGAAGAAAAGTAAAATTGCACTAAGAGAGGTTACGACCTCAATTGCAGATGCTAGGAACTTTAATGTAATTGCTAGATACATTGTTTCTATTATTGAAATTATGATAATTATTACTCCAGTAGCTTTATGAGAACCTGAAAGTGTTTTGAATTTAATTCGCTCTACTAATTTAATAATTAAAAAGATACATGCAGTAACAATAATGGATATGATTGCATAAAAGAAATCGGTTTCCACATAAAACATTCACTTCGATCTGGATAAAACCCTATATTCATCCAGCTAGGAACATTATGAAATATAGCTTATTTTCAAGTGAATAGCTTAGAACCTGATATTATTTTGATCACCGTGATAATAGGTATGACGTGTTACAGACCAGAATGCCATCTTAAATCCCCTTGTAAGTATTGTGGGGGATGAGAAAGGATAGTGATATTTCCCA
>JARRMB010000073.1:0-4380 GCA_037386325.1 Candidatus Bathyarchaeota archaeon | reverse complement strand
CGATCATGTAGACCTTATGATTACAAAATTGATGACTTGAAAAATCTTTTGTTAAAAATTAAAACTGGAAATTTCACGATACATTCCGAAATGAAATTGGAGACAAAAACTAAAGATAAATTTCTCATTGGTTTGAATGAAATTCAAGTTCATCTCAAGTTACCAATTTATGCTGTCAGATTTAATTTAATTGTTAATGAAAAAAATTGCGATAATATGATTGGTGATGGAGTAGTTGTTGCTACCCCTTTTGGTTCTACAGGATACTATACGGCAACCGGAGGGGCGGTCTTCAAGAAAGGTATTGGTGTTTCCTTCAATAATTTGCATAATAAACAGATGAAAGATTTTGTTGTTTCAGATAATTCTGTTGTCAAGTTAACCATTACTAGGGGTCCTGCATGGTTATTAGCAGATAATAATGAAGATTTTGTTGATTTAGATGCTGGAGATACTGTTATAATCAAGAAATCTCAAAGTGTTGCCAATTTCATTTATTTTCCCGATTAACCACAAGTTGATTGTGAAATAAATGTTAAAAATTGGACATAGAGGAGCAAAAGCATACGAGCCAGAAAATACTCTGCGTAGTTTTAGAAAAGCTATTGAGCTTGGAGTAAATGCGATTGAACTAGATGTTCGAAAGACAAAAGACAATGAGCTTGTTGTTATTCATAATGAAGAATTAAACAAAACTACTAACGGTAATGGCTCAGTAAATGAGTTGACTCTAAAAGAAATTAAGCAATTTGTTACCGAAAAAGATGAAAAGATTCCTACATTATCTGAAGCGTTCCAATTTTTAGATAAAAAAGTTAAGATTCTAGTTGAAATTAAAGAAAATGGAATAGAAAAAAAGGTCATCGATTTAGTTCATGAAAAAGATTTAACAGAAAATGTAATTGTCATTTCTTTTCATGAATTAGTTTTAAAGAAAATTAGAGAACTCAATACAAAAATTGCTACTGGATTGATTTATGTGAGACACAAAAATCCTGTACAAACTGCATTGGATTTAGGTGCACAGTATTTGCTTCCTTTGTATCATTTTACTCATTCTGCAAATGTTAAGAAAGCTCACGAAAATAATTTGAAAATAATTGTTTGGACAATTAATAAGGCTGATGAAGTTGCTGAATATAAGAAAAAAGGTGTAGATGGAATAGCCAGCGACAAACCTGATATTCTAAGTTAATCCGATTATGTTGAAATGAAAGTTGGGATTTTTTGTCAGAGTTTGAAAAAGCTAAAAATATTGTTTCTAAAATTGCTGAATTGAGTATTCAACTACATAAATTGGGAATAATTAAACATAATTGTAAGATACCAGATGATTATGCCAAATGGTTTTGTCTCCATAAATTTTCTTTGAAAATGAGCAAAATAGAGAATTCAGGATATTTTGCAATTTCTAAATTTGGTGAAAAGGTTCAAATCAGAAGCAAAATTGGTTCAGATATTGATTTCACTTTAAGTTTCGATGATATTTTCTTGAATGAATTTGATTATTTGTTAATAGTATTCATAAATAAAGAAACATGGATGATAGATTCTATCTACAAAGTTTCCCATCATACATTAAAAGATTTTTTTAATTCTAAGAATTCAAGTTTTAAATGGAGTAGAGAATCTCGATCCCTTAGTTTACAGTTGTACCCTGAAGAGGATAACATGATTACCCTTTGAAATAAATTAATGTATTATTGTCACAACTACTTGATCCATCACATAAAGTCAATATAGCTATGTAGATATGAAAACAAAATTTGAGTTGAAATAATTGCTTAACGAAAAACATGGTTCAATTAAGAAGTTCAGGGGAAAAACTGCAGCGGCAATTATAGAATTTCCAAATGATAAGATTTTGTTAATAAAAAGAGGCACCAAAGTTTTTCGGGGGTATTGGGCTTTACCCGGAGGGAAAGTAGAGGTTGGAGAAACTGTTGAAGAAGCAGTTTTACGAGAAGTTAAAGAAGAAACCGGATTAGAAATCCAAATTGTTGCAAAGATTGGGGAATACCATGAAGTTGGTGTTCAAGATAAAATAGAATATGATTATTATCCAACATGTTTTCTTGTTAAACCTTTAGGAACTAAATTTGTTAAACAAGAGAATGAAATATCAGAGATTAAATTATTTGATCTTGAAAATATTCCTGATAAGCTCGCGTTTAAACATTCTACTATGATAAAAGATTACCTTAGATTCAAAGAAATTATTGATTTAGATGAAGAAATCAGAAAATGTACAAAATGTAGGTTGTATAAATCACGAACAAATGCTGTTCCTGGCGAGGGACCCTATGATGCCAAAATTTTGTTTCTTGGTCAAGCTCCAGGAAAGACCGAAGATGAACTGGGAAGACCTTTTGTTGGTAGATCAGGTAAATTATTAGATGAAATATTAGAGACAATAAAAATTGAAAGAAATTTAGTTTTCATTACTTCTTGTCTCAAATGTTTTCCTCCTAAAAATAGATCGCCAAAATCAGATGAATTAAAAACTTGCAAACCATACCTGCTAAAACAAATTGAACTAATCAGACCCAAGATAATAATTACACTGGGGAACTATGCATTGCAAACTTTATTGGGAAAAAAATTAACAGTTTCTAAAATCCATGGAAAGCCTCAAGAATTCAATAGTATCAAAATATTTCCAACATATCATCCTGCTGCTGCAATAAGATTTCCAAAAATAAAACCAATTATGAAAGATGATTTCAAAAAACTTGAAATTTTACTCAAAAATAATTATTGACAAAATTCTTTATTTTTAATTTCTAAAACTAAATCTATCTAATAATTTTTATAGGAAATTGAGGTTTTTTAGAAAATATTTTATATAACGATGTTATAATATATTTTTGTGTAGTGCCCTAACTTTAAACTAGCATATCTCCCCCTGATGGCTCAGTTTTTTTATGGGTTAGGGTACTACTTTTTGATTATTCAAAAAATTTTCTTACCTGTTTGGAAAATAAAATTTTATAGATTATATTGTGTTTAGTTTGGAAAAAAACTTGGTATTGAGGCTATTTTGCAGGATTTTTGTTGATGCTTTTGTATCCACGAAAAAGAAAAGGGTATTTTTCAAGTTGTGTGTCTGTATTTTAGTATGTCGATGATTGAAACTATTATGCTAGAACCGAAGAATGAATAAGCTATGAATCTATCGGTTCCAAAAACAATGCCCCCGATAGCTAATGAAATTGCTAAGGTTCTAAGTGCTCCATTGCCCCTATTGTTCTTCTTTAATGTAGGGTTGTTCTTTTCTTTGTATAACTGTAAAATTTTAATTATTCCTAGAATCGCGATAACTGCTACGATAATTATTGATGGCGTAATCCAGATGAGTTGATTCATTTCTTTCCCTCCTTTAAATTATTTCTAACTTTTTATGATATTTTTCTAACTTCATATTAGAATTATATAACATCAAATATTTAAATATTGTTAGAAAAATATAACATTATCGGTAAATGTCAATACTATCGATGAAAACTGAATGTATTATATTGGAATATCAGGTATCGATTAAAAAAACATTCCATATTCATAGAAAAATCACTTTCTAATAAAAGAAGTTGATGAACAATCTACTGCAGATTGATGTTTAATAACTTCTTCTGGTTTTTACTGTTAGAAGTAGTAGTGCCTGGCAAAAATTTTGCGGTCACAACTACTTCTGGTATCCTAGATTATTTTTTGGATGTTTTTCTGTAATATTGAAATATGGTTTTGAGATCAATAGAAGGGTATAGTGAAAATTTTATGATTAAGGTCGTTTGCAGAAAATGTGGAAAACCACACTCTAAACAAGAGTATGATGAGAGCCGATTCTGCAAATGTTGTGGCACTTTTCTTCAGATTGAATTCAAAGAAAAAGATGTTAAAGACCCTCTCGTATCATCTGAAATGGGAAATTCTGTTAGCAATTTTTCTGAAGATAAATTGGGTTTTATTCGGGCAGTTGAAATTCTTCGACAGAGGGTAACTCAAAGAAAAGAATATAGTGTGATTCCTGAAGCTCAGCTTGAAACAAAAAGTTCAACGATTAATGAGATGTGGATTTGGAATGAAGATTATAACAAGTCGTTGGAGCTTGAAAAGAGGCTTTGTCAGAAATTTGAAGGAAAAAAGTTACACGATGCAATACCTGGAAAGGTTGTTTCTAACGATCAGGGTGACTGTTATGAAATCTCACAAACTTGTAGTTCGATTTTTAATAGGAAATCGTTTGAAGAGAGCAGGCAACTGATTATTTCAAATTTAAAGATTTTATATGGAATAGGTCCAGTTTGGGAGCAGCGCCTTAAACAACAAGGTTACAAAACTATTGAGGACCTTCTGAATCATCCTATATGGAAGAAATCTGCT
>JARRMB010000072.1:0-4414 GCA_037386325.1 Candidatus Bathyarchaeota archaeon | reverse complement strand
GCTAAAACAATAATAGGTTGCGGATTTGGAATTGCAAAAGCAATAATCATCATTGCATACTTTTTTATCGTCTCTGAAGGTGGAGTTTTTAACTTAGCATTTCCAACACAATAGTACACAATAAATTTCACAATTGATATCAGCATAATACTTTTGATGATAATTGCAGTAAACCTCCTGGGAATAGCAAAAAATCTTTTCGAAGCAATAAATATTCTTAACAAAAATTCCACAAATCCTTTGATAAATCGTTAGGGACAATAAAAATGAAAATAAAAAAGTCCAGAATCCCCCATATAATAATTTTTTTGCTAATTTTCCAAATTATTTTTTTCACAGTTGTTAATCCAGTTTTCAAAGTAACAGCATCGAGTCCAACCTTTCCAAATTCTGATACAGTTGAAAAACAGCCAATCTTTCAAAAAGGATTATCATATTCAGCTTGGTCAAGTAACGCATTTAGTAGCTTAGAATCTGATGAATCATTAGGACTCCTAACTGAAACTAACGCAGAATGGATTTCCATTTGTTTTTCGTGGGTTCAAACTAACAGAACTTCATACGATATCCACATAGATCCAATGCGAACTCCAACAACTGAATCAGTCAAACATGCCATTGAAGTAGCTCATAATTTAGGCCTAAAAGTTATGTTAAAACCAATGGTTGATACATTAGAAGAAGAAAAAAGCCAAGGATATCCCACGGTATGGAGAGGAGAAATTCAACCCTCTAATGAATGGTTTTCGAGTTATTCTGAATTTATTAATTATTTTGCTGATTTTGCTGAAAAAAATAATGTAGAGCTTTTCTGCATTGGATGTGAATTCAAAGCTACAACTCAAGAAGAAGAGCAATGGGCAATGATTATTTCTGGAGTTCGGGAATATTATTCTGGTCCCATAACATATGCAGCTGATTGGACTAATTATCAAAATATTAATTGGTGGAATCTTCTGGATTATGTTGGAATCGATGCGTATTTTCCATTATCACTTTTTAATTATAATCCTAGTCTTGATGAATTAAAAAATGCTTGGAATAATTACGCAAATGAGATCGAAGAATGGTTGTCATCTGTAAATAAACCAGTTATATTTACTGAAATTGGATATCGAAGCGGAGATGGAACAAACATTGCTCCAGCTAACTATTGGCTAGAAATGTCAATTGATTTACAAGAACAAGTAGACTGTTATGAAGCAGCATTCCAAACTTTATGGAATAGAAATTGGTTTTATGGTTTCTATTGGTGGACATGGATATATGATCCAATGCAAGGCGGAATTGATGATTCAAATCATACACCACAAAATAAACCTGCCCAAGAATTAATCACTCAATGGTACTCTCAAACAAGACAAGTTATTGTAATTGATCAAACATTTACAACTTCAGAAAAATGTCTCATCAATCAAATCCAAATTGTAGGTTTTCATGCAAGCTGGGACCAAAACGGATCTGACATTACCAATGCAGTCATAGAAATTAATGGAACAAAATATACAACTAACAGCACTGGGTGGATAAGTTTCAATGTTTCATTTGATACAGTAGGGAATCGTTCATGGGTTGTAACAGATGTTCAGCACTCGACTACAGATAGCTTCTTTATTTCAGCTGACGCTCCAAGTATAGTTTGGGACACTATATCTGTTGATATTGAAGTGATTTCAGAATCATTTGGAGTATCAAAAGTAGTTGTGAAAATCGCTAAAGAATACGATCGAACTCCAGTAATTGGAGTAAAAACATATGTTAACGAAGTACTATGTGAAGAACCAGAACCTGGAGTATATGTTACTCGAATAGAGTCGTGGAATCCTTTTCAACAAATTACAGTTCAAACAGATCTGCCAGAAGTAAATTATAAAACATGGACTTTTTCATCAATTAATATTATGAACTTGATTTTGTTTGCATTAGTTACAGTCGCTATTGTAACGATTGTCTTTGTTTTAAAAAAGAGAAGCAAAAATAAACCTATTAAATGAAAATCTTGACTAAATCTTCTGCTGAACATTTTCCTGAAACGTTTGCACAAATATATATCTGATAATATCTTAGGCTCATATCAATCTAGGTTATTATTTAGGAGTATCAGTTTCGGTGAGCAAGGCAAGAGATTTGGGGAAAGTTTCAGCCAGAGGAGGATTTAATCTATTCTGGGGAATAGCTATTTCTTCAATTGTTACTGCCATAGGTGTCTTGTATATTGGACGGACTCTTTCTCCAGAAGAATTAGGGATAATAGCAGCTGTAATGATAGCCCCCAATTTAATCAAATCATTTCGTGATTTAGGAATAGATCAAGCAACCATAAAATTCACTGCTCAATATAGATCAGAAAATCAGATAAAAAAGATTAAACAGGTTTTAGCAGCAGAATGTTTCTTTGAAATTATTTTGGGGTTTATTCTTTTTGTTAGTTCATTTATTTTTTCGGATGTAATTGCAAATTTACTGGAGCATCCAAGAATAACGCCGCTGATTCAAATAGCTTCATTGATAGTGTTTGCCGAAGCTCTTCTAAAGGCAGCACAATCTGCCTTCACTGGATATGAAAGGATGGGACTTCATAGTTCAACCCTTGTAATTCAATCAGTTTTTAAAACGGGTATAATGATTCTTTTGGTATCATCAGGATTAGGATCTGCAGGAGCAATAATGGGAGATACTTTTTCTTATGTTATTGCAGGGTCAATAGGAATAATTACTTTGTATTTTACAATTTACAAGAATTTGAAAAATCAAAATGGCTTGATGATTTTTAAATCAATCAAATATATGATTAAATACGGATTACCTGTTTCCATTGCTTGGATTATTAACTCTTTTTTGACCCAATTCTACCAAGCTCTCATAGTCATTTATAGCTCTCTTGTATTAGTAGGCAATTATTATATCGCGGTTAGTTTTTCTGTCCTAGTAACATTCATTGTAATACCTCTTACCACTATTCTTTTTCCAGCATTTTCAAAAATAGATTCTCAGAAAGAGAATGAAATAATGAAAAGTGTTTTTAAATTTTCTGTAAAATATTCTGCGTTTATTGTTGTGCCTTCTACACTTGCAGTAATGGTATTAGCTCAATCTGCAATTTACACTCTGTTTGGTGAACAATTTGAGTTTACTCCTCTTTATGTTGCTTTATACATTGTGATATACCTATATTCAGCGATTGGAAGCCTAAGTGTAGATAATTTAATTAAAAGTCAAGGAAGAACAGACATTAACTTAAAACTGACTTTAATTACAGCAGCAATGGGTCTTTCGCTAAGTATTATATTAATTCCAATATTTGGAGTCATGGGTCTCCTTGCTACTTATCTTATAGCGGGAATTCCGTCTACAGCAATAGCTCTTTGGTGGGTTAAAAAGAATTTTGGAGTGTCAATCGATTGGTTATCTTCTGCTAAAATATTGTTGGCTTCAGGAATTGCTGCTTTGGTTACATATTTAGTGATTAATCAATTATATTTGCCAAATTGGATAAACCTAATTCTCGGAACTATAATCTTCTTCATTGTTTATCTTGTTGCAACTCCAATTTTGGGTGCACTAGACAAAAAGGATATTCAGTATCTTAAAGAAACATCAAAAAGTTTCGGATCATTATCTCGCATATTGGATATTCCACTATTTATTATTGAATTTGTAGCCAAGATCTTCCAAAAGAACTAAAAATTATATTGAAAAAATGGTAAACCAATAAAATTAAATGCCTATTGATTAGCTGTTTTTAAATTAAGTATTAAATCCTTGTTTGATAAAAATCGATATTAATTAAGATAAAAGTTGGTGCTCCGGCCGGGATTCGAACCCGGGTCGGCGGCTCGAGAGGCCGTCATACTTAACCGGACTATACTACCGGAGCCCTGAACTATACTACTTTTATTTGCGTTTCCTGTAAATAGCAACTTCAAATTTGTCGCTATATCGCACATATTCAAATCCAGCTTCTATAAGTTTGTTTTCCTCTTGTAAGTCCTTTGCATGTGCTACGTGCCATTCATCGCTTTCAAAGTTGATTAGGTGAGTGTAGATTTCAGTGTTTTCAAGTTTTCTGTGACCTAACAGTCTTTTAACATGGAGGATATCTTTGGTTTTATGATATTCCATAGTGGCCTTCCAATGGCGTAAAGTATGGAAATGTATTTGTTTTAACCGTGGATTCTGAAGTTTCTTTGCTAATCGATTTCTCATTTTCGCGAATAGATTTCGAGTTGTGTGAACTTTTGGATTGAATATAAGTTCAAACTAATAATTGTTGTTTGCTGCGATCTTCATTTAACAGATTAAGTTAAAGAAATTTGATTGAAGATTTGATGTTCGAATTACATGGTTTTGTAGGTTGTATTATTTTATTTAGTTCTGATTCGATAAGGTTGCTTCTAGATCTGTTTTGTTGTTT
>JARRMB010000071.1:0-6148 GCA_037386325.1 Candidatus Bathyarchaeota archaeon | reverse complement strand
AAATGAGTCTCGAAGTGCCATGTTTGTTGTAAAGTTTTTCATTCATTTTCCTCCAGTATTTTGTTTCTATCATAATGATTAGGGTGAAGATGAGGGAATGGTGATGTCTTGTTCTTTAGTATCAGACCATCCATCATTATCTGTAACTTCTAAAGTTACTGTGTATGTATTTCCTATTGAATAAGAGTGTTCAACTGATACACCTAAAGCGGTTGTTCCATCCCCAAAGTCCCAATTGTAAGTACTGATTATTCCATCCTCATCTGTGCTAATTGAAGCGTCAAAAGTTATGGTTTCATCAATTATCGGATCTTCTGGATTGTAAGTAAAGTCAGCTACAGGGGCTTTTTGTTCTGAAATCGTTGCCTTCAACACAGGTCTTAAAGAGTCATTATTGCTTATAGCTATCCAATCTGGTTCCATATCAATTATTACTGTTCGTGTGCCTCCCTCAATCAGTTCAAATTGGGTTATAACATCAATTTTTCCTGGAGGAACCGTTAATTTCACAATCTTTTGTGTCTCATTGTAAGTAGCGGTGGCTTCTGAAACAAACAATCTCACCTTGGAATAATTGCCTGAAGGTATATCCAATGAGGCCAATTCAAGAGTTTCCCCACCTTGATACTCCAGCAAATCAAATTTGATTATGTCTTCTGAAAGCACTAACCATGATCCCACTTCACCTTTTTCACCTGATTTATGAACTTCAACACCAATAATTGTAATATCCAACTTGAACTATTCTCCATTTTTATTTCACTAACAAAAAACAATTGCTATCGCAAGATATAATACAATGTTTTTGAACACTCTGTTCAACTAATTGAACACTTGTTTTTAGAACCACCTACAGAATCCTGAAAGGCGAAAAGAATCTTTAGTATTAACTGATATCTTAATACTAGGTTTATAAGTGGTGCTGAGAATATATGTAGTGTTAGCGGGGGAGCATGCTTAGAACAGTTTGCATCTAGGCAACGAGTGATCTAACCATAACGGCTGAAGGTTAGAAAACGACTAAAACGTTGTTTATTGTGGGTCGAACAAAAGTTCAAAGGCTTAGACCCCGCTTAACATTAATTTTACTGAAGAGGTGAAAAATTTGAAGTGTGGACTTTGTGGAAAAGAAGTAGATAAACAGCCAATGATTACTGCTGAAGGCAAATGCTCTGTTTGCGGAGCAAAACTAAAACCAGCATAAAATAAGTAATCACAAAAGAAGTAATAGTGTGAGATAAAAATTGAAATCTTTATTCTCATACAAATCTATTTTATTTTCGTAATTTTTATCTTTTTTATCAGCAGTTTTGGTCTTACTATTAGACAAAAAGATTTTTTTATTATATTCCTTAGGTTTTGGTTAACCAAAAATAATTAAACAGTTTGAATTATAATGTAGGGTATGGTAAAAGAAGTAAAATATCAAATCGTCAAAACTTTTGATAAAATCGAAATTCGACGTTATGATAAACTCATTATCGCCGAAGTTGACGGTTACGGTGATGGAGGATTTAATCTTCTATTTGATTATATTTCGGGCAATAATCAAACCAAAATGAATTTAGAAATGACTGCTCCAGTGATTTCAAAAAGCATTGAGATGACTGCACCTGTTTTATCAGAAAATAAATCCATTGCTTTTGTAATGCCTGAAGGTTACACCTTAGTGAATACTCCAAAACCAAATGATGAACGAATTAAAATTAAGCAAATTCCGGAAAGATATGTTGCAGCATTAAGATTTAGCGGTCGTTGGACAAATTCAAATTTTGCTGAAAAATCTAATAGGTTACTAAAAAAGCTTCAGAAATCAAATATTAAACCAAAAGGAAATGTCTTTTCGATGCGATACAGTGGTCCTTTTACACCATGGTTTCTTCGAAGAAATGAAGTAGCAACCGAAATAGAATACAGATAGAACTGGTACATTCTGTTTTTATTTCTTTCTAAAAACATATAAGCAAATTGTTAACAAATGGTAATTTATGAATTTTAAAGAACGTCAAGAAATAATAGCTAAATCTCCGATTTCTTTTTCATATCTTAAACGGTTCAATGCAGCAGCAGGTGTTTTGCATCTAATCCAAGGACTACTAATGTTAGGATTGGGAACTCAACTAGAATGGGAACGCAGTATTTACACATTCTACACAAAATTTACAATAATCCAAGGTCCACCCTTTAAAATAGAAGTAACTCCAGATCCACAGGTCCTGTTCACAATAGGATATTTAGGAATTATTGTAGCCTCATTTCCACTAATGTCTGCACTAGCTCATTTCATGATAGCATTCGTTAAGAATAAAAAGTACAACGAAAATCTCAAAAAAGGAATGAATCCATACCGATGGTACGAATACGCTTTCTCTAGCTCGGTAATGATAGTTTTAATCGCCCTCTTTTTGGGGGTATGGGATTTCTGGTCTTTAGTGATGATTTTTGTATTAAATGCAATGATGATCATGTTCGGATACTTAATGGAACTGATAAACCAAAAAACTGAAAAAACAAATTGGTCAGCCTTTATCTATGGAACCATTTCTGGATTTACACCTTGGGTTGTGCTATATGCATATTTCATTGGGTCGCTTTTATCAATAAATGCAGATATTCCAACTTTTGTTTACATGATTCTGTTCATTTATTTCATAGTCTTTAACATTTTTGCTGTTAACATGGTTTTACAATACAAAGGTGTTGGTCGATGGAAGGACTATTTATATGGAGAACGGATTTACATCATTCTAAGCTTTATTGCAAAATCTATACTATCTTGGCTAGTTTTCATAGGAATCTTTGCACCATTCTAAAATTTCCAATAATTCCCCTTTTTTTAATTCCAAAATAAAAATGAAGTATGAAAAACCTTGATTTTACTTAAAATTAAAAAAATTATAAAAATTTAGAATAGACTAAATAATCAAAAAAATTAATTATTGAATAGCGACTGTTTCAAGTAATTGAAATGTAGCATTGAAGATTTGGTTTTCTTGTTCTTCTCTAGTTATCGTTGCTTTATTATCGCCTCCCTGATCGCCATACCATCCGAATTGGGCATGATTTCCACCAGATATTTCTATTCTAGTTGTCGAAGCGGGAAGCTGTTTTAATGAGTTTTCTATTTGATTTAGACTTACGAGTCCGTCATTTGTGCCGTGAATTGTTGTTACTAATAGATTGTCTTTTGATAAATTGGTTCCAGACGCTGGATAAGCTGCCCAAAGAACCAATCCTTTAACAATAGAGGGATTTTCATGAGCGAATTGAGCAGCCATTGTACCGCCTAGAGAATGGCCACCTACAACCCAAGAACTAATCTGTGAATATGACTTGATTACATCATTAGCTTTGTTAGCACCAAGGACTGCCAAATTTAAAGGCATTCTAACAATTACAACAAGGTATCCTTCTGCAGCAATTCTATGGGCCATCGGAGCATAGGATCGATAATCAACCCTTCCACCTGGATATATGATGAAACCGATGTTTTTGTTGGAAATTACTGGCTGAAAAATAATCCAATCGTTTGTTGATACATTTACTGCTGAATCCGATTTCAGTGCATCAAAGGCTTCCTGCATAGGTGTAGGTGGAGTTTCAGCCCAAACTACGAAACCAACTAAAATTATAGTGATTACAAGAAGAATACCGATTATTGTTTTATATCTTCTTTTCAATATCATTCCCAAAAAACATCTTTATTTAATTGGTAATATGAAACTTCGCATTCAATCACATGAGTCGATAATTAATTTATTACTAATTTTTTCAATTTTTTAGTGAAAAGTATCTCTGGAATGAGAAGAAATCCTGACAGAGACAAAACGATAACCAAAATTAAATCTGTTAATTCTAAGGATATTGTCTGGAATAAAAATTGTAATGTTGGGGTATATATTACAAACAATGTTGAAAACACTGAAATAGCTATGGCTGCAAGCAATGCTTTGTTATTTAAAAATCCTACCCTAAATGCGTGACGAGTTTCAGATCTGCAATTCCAAATAACTACAAGTTCATAGAAGCATGCTACAGCAAAAACCATTGTTCTTGCCTTTTGAATTGATCCCTGAATATTATATCCCCACCAAAATGCAATAATCTCTACTACCAACTGAATAATAGTTGATATGGCAATAAATTTCAAATTCCCATGCAATATCCCTTCTTTGGGGTTCCGCGGTGACCTTTGCATGACATCATCATTGGGGGGATCAACACTCAACGCCATGGCTGGAGGACCATCTGTAACCAAGTTTAACCATAAAATCATCACTGGAAGAAGTGGAATTGGTAACCCGATTAGAGCAAATGAACCAATTAATAGCAGTTCAGTAAAATTAAGGGCAATAAGAAATCTGATAAACTTTCGAATGTTATCATAAATTATTCTACCCCCTTTTACTGCATTAACTATCGTTGCAAAATTGTCATCTCCTAAGACCATGTCAGAAGCTTCTTTTGTTACATCAGTTCCAGTGATTCCCATCGCTACCCCAATATCTGCTCTTTTAACAGCTGGTGCGTCATTTACGCCGTCACCAGTCATGGCCACAACATGCCCTAATTTTTTCAGAGTCTTAACAATACGAAGTTTATGTTCAGGAGAAACTCTTGCAAAAACGCGAACATCTTCAATAATTTCTGTAAATTCTTCATCATTTTTTGTTTCAACCTCTTCACCTGTGAGTGCAAGTCCAGTTTTAAGAATACCCAATTCTTTAGCTACTGTAACTGCTGTTAATTTGTGATCTCCAGTTACCATAACAACTCTAATTTGAGCTTTCTCACACAATTTTACTGCATCTTTTGCTTCCTCACGAGGGGGATCAATCATTCCCATTAAACCGACAAAAGTAATGTCTTTTTCTATATTCTTTTCATCGTAGTCAGAAACATCATTTGGTAAATCTCGATACCCAAACCCTAGAACACGCAATGCCTCATTTGCCATTTCTTCGTTTTTGCTAAGAAGGGTTTTTCTAAGTTTTCCATCTAGTATTTTCTGTTTTCCTTCTAACAAAATGAATTTACTGAGTTGAAGAATCTTTTCAGGTGAACCCTTGACGTAAGCTACTTGATTTCCGTTTGAAGTTTTATGAATTGTAGTCATTAACCTTCTTTCTGAGCTGAACGGAATTTCTGAAATACGTTCAAATTGTTTTTTAATATCATCAACCATCAATGCTTGAATTGTTACAAAGAGCACCTATCCGTAACAATAAAACAATGTCTTCATGTTGATCAGGAGATATATTTGAACCGTCAACTTTGAAATCTCCTTCAGGTTCATATCCAGAACCAGTTATTTCGACAAATTTTCCATTAACGAAAATCTTTCTAACAGTCATTTCGCCTTTAGTTAAGGTGCCTGTTTTATCTGAACAAATAACTGTAGTCGAACCCAATGTCTCAACTGATGCTAATCTTCTTACTATTGCATTCTTTTTAGAAAGTTCTCTAGCACCTAAAGCTAGTGTCACAGTAACAACAGTTGGTAATCCTTCAGGAACTGCTGAAACAGCCAAGGCAACTGATGTTAATAGTAAATCTATTTCAATTGATCCCGTTCTAATAAATGAAAATAACACTATAGTAACTGCAGCTACAATTACTATGATGCCAATTTTTTTAGCGAAATTATCAAGTTTTAGCTTAAGTGGTATATCTTCTTTTTCAACTTTTTGAACTAATTCAGATATTTTTCCAAACTGAGTATTAATTCCAATCGAAGTGACAATAGCTTTAGCTCTTCCGTTGACAATGTATGTTCCAGTAAAAACCATATTTTTTCTGTCACCTATAGAAGTGTCTTCAGAAACAATCGCAGTGTTTTTACTTACAGCATTTGATTCGCCAGTCAGTACTGATTCATCGACAGTTAAATCAGCAACTTCAAGTAATCTTGCGTCTGCTGGAATTCTATCTCCTGATTCAAAAAGAAGAATGTCTCCTGGAACAAGTTCTCTTGCTGGAATTTTCATTTCTTTATTTTCACGAACTACTCTTGCGGTTGAGGTTGTAAGCTTATTTAGAGCTTCAAAGGCTCTTTCAGATCGATATTCTTGAACAAAACCAACAATTGAATTTAAAATTACTATGGCCCCAATTGTTACGCCGTCAACAAAAGCTTCCAAAGTTAAAG
>JARRMB010000070.1:0-9663 GCA_037386325.1 Candidatus Bathyarchaeota archaeon | reverse complement strand
CCTAAGCTTGAAGCAAGAGAACGTCATTCTTCTGCTCCACGAATTGACAATCGCAGTGCGTACCATAAGCGTTTTGTTTTAAGTAGAGAAAGTGGACAATATTCACCAGGCCAAAGACGTAGAAAAAGACGTAGATAATTTATTTGAATTATTGTCATTTTCAATTAATTGAGACAAATTAAAGTTTTGCACATACTTTAAAGTTTTAGGACATAAGCTGTTAGTAGATGACAACATGGTTCTTCCAGCTAAAATTTTTGAAATACAAGAAGAAATAAATTTTGGATTAATTGTTCAAAAACTAAAAAATTTTCATGAAGAAGAAAACTATGAAACAAACGAAGGAAAAATAATCACTTTAGTCTCTGAAATTTTAGATCTTGAATTAAATGAAAACCTTATTTCAGGAATTTTTAGTTCTGAATTCATTAGAACACGTTATTATAGACGTGAATTAATTGAACAACCAGTTACTGAAGAAGCACAATTTTGGGTAACTAGATTCCAAAATCGAATCTTCTTAATCGTTGTTGCACCTTCAGTGGCACGAGGAGTCAAAAAATTGTTATCTACTCACATTGCTAATAGATTAAGCAAAATCATTTTTATTAACTCAAAAATAATTCTGGAAACTAACATTCCGCATGAAACTTTAAAAAACCTTCATGAATCAAATCCACAAGCAACTCGTCTTATTTGGTTTGACCAAGTTGATATACCTGGGGTCGAAAAACTTTGCCTAGCTGGATCTGCACTTGTTGACACGCAATTATATCAAGATTATTTAGAGCATGGAAAAATCTGGTACGTAGTTTTTGAAGCACAAAAACGTGGACTTACAATGGGAATTACAAGAAACAGTGTAATAACACTTTTCAGTAAAAGCACAAAAAACGACTTAATTGAATATATAAGAAAAGAACTTTTACAACTCATTGATTAGATAGATATGATAGATATTTACTTCATGTTATAGACTTTATTTCGCCATCTTTGACCCCAACTCTTCCTACTTCATGTTATAGACTTTATTTCGCCATCTTTGACCCCAACTCTTCCAACCTGTCTTAACAAGTTGTTCTCTTAAATGAGGCTTTTCTGCAACCCATTCCAAAAAAGTATTAAAACTTCTTTTACCGTTCAATCGTTCAAATTCAATTCCTACCTCTTTACACCAAGCAGAAAAACTTCGTTCAACCATCTCTTGAAGTTCCCCTGTCACCTCTACTTCTTCTACTCTAAATCCTTGAGCTCTTAGATACTTACGAATGCTTGATAAAACATATCCCGAACAAACTTTAAACGTTGTTTCTTCATCGGGTTTCATGACCTCAACAATTTCTTGAGCAATTTTCACTGCATCATCTAGATACTGTTTATTTTGAAAGTTAGGAGGTTGAAAAGATTGTATAGGAATACGCCGATCCATATACCGATGATCTGGAAGTTTAAGGGCTCCAATCACTACTCCTAATATTAGGTCACCCCAACCAGAATCATCAATAAGAATTTCTTTTGTGTACAAGAATCTATCCATTCTATTCCCTCCCTAAATTAGTACAATACAAAAAAGAATAAGGGGTAAACTGTAAAAAAGTTGCCTATGACATCTTTTTTTACTTGTTTACTGGTGCCAAAGATAAAATTGTTCTACCGTAGACTTCGTTTAGAACTTCAGCTATTCCTGTGTAGACAGCGCTTGCTCCGCAGATAATACCTTCAATTCCAGTGATCATCAATAAATCTGAATTACCTGTTAATCTTACAGCTGTTAACAAGAAGAAGAGTACAACTAGACTGGCAAAAACAAATTGTATTGATCTATTAGCTTTTAATGTACCAAAGAACATCAATAGTGTAAACAGTCCCCACATGAAGAAGTATGCTGCCATTGCCTCATTAGTAGGAATTGCTGCTGCAGGGGAGAGAAGTGTAAAATTTGGAAGCAAAAGTAAGATTACTAGAGACCACCAAAATAAACCGTAAGAAGTGAATGCTAATGTTCCAAATGTGTTACCTTTTTTAAACTCCATTATTCCTGCAATAACCTGTGCTAATCCACCGTATACAAGTCCCATTGCAAGTATCATACTTCCCAATGGGTAAATGCCAGCATTGTGGATATTTAGTAATACTGTTGTCATTCCGAAACCTAATAACCCAAGAGGTGCTGGATTTGCTTTATCGCTCATTTATCATTCCACTTTAATTTGGATTTTCTTTTACTAAGACTTGAAACATATAAACTTTCGTTTAATCATTAAATAATTGAATATTGACCTCAAGAATAAATTTGAAGAAAATTCAGGAAAATAACCGGGAGAAAAATAATTCATTGAAACGAAAAAGTCGATATAAAAGAGGATATCCGGTCGCAATTCTTTTGGGTCTGGAAGAAGACTATGCACTATTATGGCAAGTATATAGTCATGTCATAAAACATATTGTAACAATCAAAATTGACGATAAAAGATCTGATGAAAAAAGTCTATACAAATTTCATCAATCAATTATTAATGAAATAAAACCAATATTCAATATGGGAGTTAGGACCGTCATAACAGTAGCTCCCAAAACAAGTTATTCTTCAGAATTTTTTGAATATATTCAAAAACATCATAGATATTTAGTTAGCTCAAAAAGTTCAACAAGAGTGAATTTTGCGGATATTGAAGGCTCAGCAAATAATAAAGTTGCAGTTACTGAACTAGTAAAATCAAAACAATTTTTTGATTTGATTGATGAAACCACTTCAGAGGAAGCTAGTAATATAATTAATATTTTGGAAAAAATTCTATATTCAAAAAATGAAACATCAATTCTCTATTCTTTAAAGGAAATTGAAAATAAAATATACGATAAGAAAAAAATCAATGAATCAACAAGAGCTTTTCTAATACTTACAGATAAATATCTTGCTGAATATCGAAATAAAGGCAGGATACATCGCTTAATACAAATTGCAAATAACCGTAAGATCCAAACTCGAATAGTAAAGGCTGAGACTTCAGCAGGAAGTAGAATTACCCAATTTGGTGGAATAATTTTCTTTTTTGATTAAAAAATATAAAAGAATTAAAAATTTTTAACCTATAATAGATGCTTTAATAATTGTTACTGGTTCGAGCGGTTTGTCATTTGAATCAGTATTTACTAATGAAATTTTGTCAACAATTTCTATCCCTTCTATTACATCCCCAAAAACTGGATGATGATTGTCCAGATGGCTATTATAGACTATATTTATGAAAAATTGGCTGCTTCCACTATCGGGAGCTCCTGTATTAGCCATAGCTATTGTTCCTCTAAGATTCTTGTTGTTTTCTGGGTTGCTTGAAAATTCATCATCAATATTAGGGATGGAAGGATCACCATAACCTGTTCCTGTAGGATCTCCTCCTTGAATCATAAAGTCAGGAATCACTCTATGAAAGATTGTATTATCATAGACCCCTTCATTAATCAATTTCTCGAAATTACCTGTAGTAATTGGCATGTCATCTCGTAATTCAATCACTATATCTCCTTCGCTTGTTTCAAGTTTAACAGTGGTTTTGCTCAAAGAATTTTCATTTTGATTGTTGTTACCTAACACAATGTACCCAACCAATATTATAGAAATAATTGCAATCAAGCTAATACTTAATATTATCTTGGTATTGTTAGTATTTTTTGTGTGATTTTTTCGTCGACGTGATTTACTGGGACTCATATCGAAATGCTATAGTGGTCTATAATTTAAGTTTTAGGAATTAATGAAATTAAAGTCCTAACTCTTCTTCAACTTCTTCTTTTCCATGTTTTAATTCCTGAACCTGCTCTTGATCTTCCCTTAATAGTAATGTTTGAAATTCTCCTACGTGAGTTTTTTCTTCTTTTGCTATATCAAGTAATACTGCACGAATTGCTTCATTATCAGTTGTTGCAGCCAATTGTTCATACAAACTTATGGCATCAAATTCTGCGATTATTGCAAATCTTAAAATTTCTCGATCTGTAATCTTTTTTTCAACTTTTTTTATTTCAATGGGTTTTTCAGCTAACATAAAATATTTACCCAAAAATAATATTCCTTGAAGATCTAATAAATTTGCTTCTCGTTAAATTAATTGACTATTTTTTATTTATTAACTGAAAATTAAAGTGAAAATTTAATTTGAATTTATATTTTCATAATAATTGATTTTACAAAATTATTTGGTTCTACTAACCATTTTGAATCATCCCAGTTTCCCAAGCCCCATATAGCATATTTTTCCCGACAAAGTTTAAGGTTTAATGGTGGCGGTTCTTTAAATTTTTCAGTATATAATTTCAAGGCAGCAGCTTCTTGGCTTTCAGCTTCAATTTTGGTGGAAAGTTGTTGCCATGTAATTTCATATTCATCAATTTTTATAAGTTCATGGATTTTACAGAAAAAAATTGTTTTACGCAAAGTAGGAATATTTTTATAATTACTTTTTTTATCTAAATTTATTCCATTCCATATTCTTTTAAATCGATTTTTAAGATCATTTGATTTACCAATATACAGTAAACCTTTGTTATCTGTTTCAGCAATCCGATTAATCTTAACTGGATTACCATTTTTTACCCATCTTAGAAAATATATGCCAGAATTTCTTTGAACATTAGGAAAATCTTTAGAAGCTAAATCCTTTAGATTCTTCCAAATAATTTCCAATTATTTTACCTCGTTGTAAATACTTTCAATGATAACTCTTAATTTTTGACTCTTAAAGATGAATTATATTATTTGAACGCTTGATGCTTTAAACGTAATGAATACATCTGCGTTTAAGCAAAGTCCCATTTCGTTAAAAGATCCCTTGGTAATTTGAACAGTAAAAGGTTCTCCAACATTGATCTTTAGGTTTACTAATGCACCTAAATCTGAAATTTCGATAATTTTGCCTTTGAAAACGTTTCTAGCACTCGAATTTATCTTTGTTTTTGAAACGATTATGTCTTGTGGATTTATAAAAATGGTAATATTATTTTCTCTGTGTTCAGATATTTCAATACCAACGTCTTTACCAATAGTTACCATTGATGTCCCAATTTTGGTTGGTTTAGATATTCCAATAAAAGTGTTATCCACAGCCGCAAAACTGGCCAAATTCTTAGATAATTTTCCGAAAACCTCTGTAGGTGTACCTACCTCGGTGATTTTTCCTTCATCTATTAAAGCTATACGATGAGGCACCTTTCTAGCTTGAAACATGTTATGAGTAGCAATTACAATAGTGGTTTTGTTTTCTCGATTTACTGTTTCGATCACTTCTTCAAGAATACCCGCATTTTTCGGATCTAAATTCGCGGTCGGCTCATCCAAAAGAAGCAGTTTAGTTTTTAATACTAAAGCTCTTGCAATCGCTACTCTTTGTTGCTCTCCACCAGAAAGTTTTTTTGCATTTCGATTTTCAAAACCCCTTAATTTTACTAGTTCAAGTGCTTTAATTACTTCTTTGTCGCGTTTTTCTTTGGGAACTTTCCTAATTTTCAAAATCTCTCCAAATGTCGGATCCTCTAAAAATGCAAGTATTTTAAGGATAGTTGATTTCCCTGAACCATTAGGACCCAAAAGAGCTAATATTTCACCTTCATGAATTTGAAGGTTTACAGTATCTAGAACCTTTTTTTCACCATATGATTTAGTTATATCCTTTAGTTCAGCAGTAATCATCTTCGTTTGGTTTCTCCTAATTGTTTTAGTTTAAAATAAGGTCTTTTAGCTATATTGATTAAATATCTTGTATTCCTTAAAGCTAAAATTATGATGTTTATTGTAAAGAGTACAACAATTAATAATATTCCCAGCGCAATAGCAAGTCCAACATCACCTATTTGTGTAGCTCGTGAAATTGCTGAAGTTAATACATCTGTTCTATTACCGCCTCCAGCAATATTTCCTCCCACAAGTAGCACTACTCCCAACTCACCGATGGCACGGTTAAAACTAGCTATATCTGAGAGAATAATACCATTGATAGCTTCCTTCAAAACTGCTATTTGCGCTTGAGATTCTGAAGCTCCCAAAGTTCGAGCCAAGTTCTTTATTTCCGGATCTACTGATTCAATTGCTGAAACTCCAATACTTACTAGAATTGGTGTTACTAATATTGCCTGACCAATCATTATGGCTGCTGGGGTGTAGAGTAAACCGAGAAACCCTAAAGGTCCAGCTCTCGAAAAGATAAGAAATAGAAGTAAACCCAATACTACTGTGGGTAATCCAATTAAAGTATTAAAAAGGGATTTTATCAAGGTTTTTCCTCGAAATTCTTTCATACTTATTAACAATGCAAGTGGTGTTCCCCAAAGAATAGCTAAAATAATGGCTGTTCCTGAGAAAAAAAGAGAACGGAAAAGTATTCCGTAGATTTCTGGGTCGCCTGACAATATCAACTGTAATGCTTCTGCTAATTCGTTGATTAACCCAGACACTATTTGTTCCTCTAGTCGTATAGTTGATCATAACCATTCCTATATTGCTGTGGGCACTCTGAACCATCAAAAAAGGCATAGTCTTGTATCCAACTGACTATAGGTTGCGGTGAATTATCTTTTAGTGGTTGAACCGCTTCATTGAAAAGACTTTGTCCATATTCATCTTTACCGTAATCATTTATTATTTCCTGAGTTGTTGGGGAAATCAAATATTCGATGAAATCCATTGCGTTATCAAAATCTATTTGTTCATGAATCGTTGCATTTGCTTGAACCTTTTCCGGATTTACTGCCATAACACTATAAACATTAAGTAGTGACTCATCTTCACCGATAAGCGAGATAATATCTATTGATCTATCAGCATGGAATTTCAAGTAAGTTCCTATATCAGAGAGTGTGTAACTGTTTTTTTGATTAGCTATGTTTAATGTAGCACCCATTCCTTGACCTGTGCTGGCGAACCATGGTTCATTTAAAAGTTCTGAATAGTCGTATCCTGCTGCTGTCCAAAGGCTTTTCTCCTTTGAATTAGTGCCTGAATTGTCTCCTCTGGATACCCAAATTTGAGTTTGTCCTGATTGATCATCCAAATTTTGCCCATAAGTCACTATGTTATTTAGAGCTTCAACTACGGTTTTTCCAGAAATTTCGGCTGGATCATCGGTTGGTCCTACTATTGTAAAGTAATTAAAGGCAATAATTTTTCTATTTATACCGTAACCGCCTTCAAGAAATTCTAGTTCTACTGAAGGTGCATGAACAAGAACTATGTCAGCATCTCCATTTTTAGCTTGCTGTATCGCTATCCCTGTTCCAACAGCTGTTACCTGTAGGTCAATATTTCGAGTTGATTCATAATCTGATTCTAATACATCAAGTAAGCCAGTGTCGTAAAGACTTGTTGTTGTTGATATGAAGAGTCTTCGTTTTGCAAAATAATTGAAATAGACAATTGTGCCTGCGATGACTATTATGGTTGCTAAAACAGCGACTAAGAGTAATTTTTGCCAATTTTTCATTTTAATTGCATCCCTTATTTTACCGTTGTGAATGTTAAAATATAACGGTTATTTAACTCTTTTTTCTGAAAAAAATTAAAAGCCATCATTGTTTTATACGGGCGCAGGTATAATTTTAACTGAAACCCATGATCACCGAGAATAAGCACAAAGTCTTATGTAAAGTCTGGCTTGAATACAAAGGTGAACCCCTTGTTGGAAAGGGTGGAGCAAAAATTCTGGAAACGATCCAAGATGTAGAGTCAATTTCTAAAGCTGCAAAAAAGGCTGAAATGTCTTATCGTTATGTCTGGAATTACTTGGCGAAACTCGAAAAAAGATTAGGAGAACCTGTAGTTAAAACCTTTAAAGGTGGAAGTAAAGGCGGAGGAGGAGCTATACTTACCGATCTTGGTAAAAAATTATTAAATGAATACTATAGAGCTGAGAATTACATGGGTGAATTAATGGGTAGTGAAACCCAATGGGAGAATATTGGAATGAAAATAAGTGCAAGAAATAAACTAAAAGGAACAGTCCAACAAGTAGATAAAGGAATAATTACTGCTAAAGTAAAAATTAAAATTGAAACACCAGCTGTTATAACCGCTATAATATCAAAAGAAGCTGTTGAAGAACTCGATGTCAAAACAGGAGACAGTATTGAAGCTGTTATCAAAGCCACTGAAGTAATGGTAGCCAAAGAACATTAAAACCTAATTGGACTATAAAAATCCTTTTTTCTTTTTTTGAAAAAAATGGATACAAAAGCATCAACAAATATCTTACCTAAGGCCTTTTTTTAAAAAATTTTTTATTCATCTTTTTTCTAGATATTTGATTGAATTGTTATCCATATTTATTTATATCAAATTGTATTAATTTTCTTTAGGTGTCAAAATTCTTGACTGTTTTTAATGAAAATATTGTTTTTTCAACTAATGGAGAAATAGAGTTTATCGATTTGACAACAAAAGTCCATGATGTAGTAAAAAAATCTGGGATAAAAAACGGTTTAATTCACATTTTTGCTCCACATGCTACAGGTGTGTTAATCTTGACAGAACATGAACCCAACTTAGATAAAGATGTTAAGAATTTTCTTGAAAAAATAATTCCAGGAAATGAAAGATATAATCATCCATCAAACGCTCATTCACATCTTAGGTCGATGCTTCTCAGTCCAGATAAGACATTACCTGTAATTAATGGTCAACCAATTTTTGGAACATGGCAATCTTTAGTTTTTGTTGAAACCGATGTACACCCGAGAAGAAGAACAATCATTATGCAAGTTCTCGGTGAATAGTTATGATTCTATTAACTTCATAATTTCGTTTATGATCGAAGTTTATAAGTGATGATAAAAAAGATAAAATTTTACATAGATTGAACATAAAACCTTTGAAAATACGCGATTATATAATGTTGAAACTTAAATTAAATATAATTCTCTATTAGATACATCATATTTTTTGAATTCAATTGAAGAATTTATTATGGTTAATATCCAATGAAAGATTTTTCTTAAATTCGAAAAAAACGAAAAAATACGAATAATATCTAATTTTACATTATTCAGTTAAAATTTGGTCAAATTTCTAGACATTTAGATTGCTATTGACATATAAACAAAGAAATTCTCTTTTTTTATCGTTTCTTAAAAAGAAAAATTGAATTTAGTCTAACGAATTATTTCGAAACTATATCTATGTCTGTAGATTGAAAATTCTATTCCTTCAATAAAAAAGCGATTTGAGGAGTAACTGTTTTAAAATATTTGATCAATTGTAATAAGTTGACGATTAATTTCGATAACTATTTCTCAATGTTTAACACTCAATTTGATCAGTATATTTAAAAAATTAAAAATGAATATATCTGTTTTATACAAAAAATTATTAAATAATTTAGATATTCGTATTCTTTCGAATTTTTCAAAAAAGTTGATCATATAAATTTAACCAAAAAATATTGTTCATTCGGTAAAACTTCATATTTTTAAGCAAATATTTTAAAATAAACTTCTTTTTTTAAAAGAAATTTGAATTAAAAACTTGTTATTTATTATATTCATTTCACCAAAAAATATATTTTAAGGAATTTTTAGTTAATTTATAAATATTCGATGTCGATCGAAACTTAGATGATGTGTTATTTTACATGGAGTTCTACAGTGTCTCCATCTTCAAGTTCAAAAGTTCCTCCAACT
>JARRMB010000069.1:0-4658 GCA_037386325.1 Candidatus Bathyarchaeota archaeon | reverse complement strand
TTAATGAGACCCCAACTTGTTGTAAAATAAAAGCGATATAAATGATACAAAGAATCAAAGCTCTTTTCTTTGTAAGACACCCACTTGATCCTACCATATACCAAACACTTAGTGATGAAAGTAAAACATAGAACATTATACTTTGTACCGCTAAAACATTTACATCGGAAAATGAAAGCATAGAAGAGACTCCGAGAATTAGTGTAATATTTGTGATACAGCTTCCCAATAAGTTTCCTAGAGCCATACTAACAAAACCTTGTTTGAGAGCTTGGATAGTTGTAGCTAATTCTGGTAACGAAGTCCCTAAACCGATAATTGTTGCGCCAATTATTGAAGATGGTAATCCGACAAAGTCAGCAATATCTATAGAACCATCGACTGCAAACTTGGATAGAATAATTATGAGGGCAATCCCAACTAAGAATTTGAGTAATATCATTGGTATGCCCTTTTCTTTTTCTGATTTAGGTTCTTCATCTAAAAGATTTGTTTCAGTTTTTCTGGAGACAGTTATTCCGAAATATGCAAACAAAACTAGGAGTACAATCCCCAGAATTGGACCTAAACTACCTCTTTGAACAATAAAAAGTGGAATGATTGAAGAAATGAAAAGAAATTGGACTAGTTCTTTGTTTGATTCCCCATCAATATTGATTGCTTTTCTGGAAAAAAGGATCGCCAATCCCAAAATTATGGTTAGGTTTGCGACGTTTGAACCCAAGACATTTCCAACAGAAAGACCTCCCTCTCCTGCAAGTGAAGCTACTGTGGAAACAGATAGTTCAGGCAAAGATGTAATGATTGAGAGGAGAATGAATCCTGCAGCCATTTGAGATAACCCAAGAGCTTTTGAAATTATTAGAACGTAACGGATAATTCTATCACTAATGAACATAATAAGAGCGAGTGATATTACCAAAAGCGGTAAACTGTAAAGTATCGTTTTAAGACCCTTCTATTTCTCTTAGATAATTGAATGATTGCATATGGAATGCTTTTAAAGATTTTAGTATAATAATAAGAATTGGAATAGAGGTTTCAAAATGAACCCACTAGATTTTTTTGATGCAATAGGTGAGTGGAGTTTAGCTAATTTAGGTAACATCTTTTTTTCGATTTTGACTATTATTGTAGGGTATATTGTTGTCAAACTTGTTGCTCGAGAAATTAATTCTTTGAGGACTCAGAATAGGTTAGAACAGCACGCAGCATATACAATGAGCAGAATTCTAAAATGGATAGTGTTTATGATTGTTTTCTCTATTATTTTAGCTCAGTTTGGAATAGAATTAGGTACCATTTCTGGACTTTTAACTCTCTTTGGTGGAACAATAATAGGTTTTGCAGCAATTAACACACTTGGTAACACAATTGCTGGTTTGATAGTAATGACAAGTCGCCCTTTTAAAGTTGGAGATAGAATATTCTTTAACAATCAATTCGCTGATGTTGAATCCATAGAGCTTATCTACACAAAAATGAGAACTCTTGATAATGTTTTAGTTTCAATTCCAAATCAAGAATTGCTGAAAGCAGAAATAGATAACTATGGAAAAAAATCTGTTGTAAGAAGAGGTTGTGCAATTACAGCAGGATATGATTTGCCTACAGAAAAAGTAGAAAATGTGTTATTAGAATCGGCAAAAAAATTGTTAGAATCCAACAATATTCTAAAAGAACCAGAACCTTATGTTTGGATTACCAAATTTGGAAATTATGCTATAGAATACACCCTTTTCACATTTATTAATGATATCAAAAGACTTTCAGAGATAGATTCAGATATCAAAAAAATTGTATTAAAAACATGCAAACAAAATGGAATAGATATTTCTACACCTACAATAATTCGTACGAAAAAATGATAAAAATTAAACCTGAAAATAAAAATCAATCTTTAGATCAATTTATTTTTCTTTTCCAAAAATGATCTTTTTATTAAAATAATAGAATTGAAAGGAATCAAAATATTTGAATCCTAATTTTATGAAGATTTTAGATGCTATAACCACGAAATTTTATTTGCGTTAACTTTAAAGTTACAATCTTTAAGAACTTTAATTAACTCATAATACCAGTCCATCTTATATTCAATCAATTGTATTCCAACAAAATCTTTTGGAATTTGAAAACTTTTATTCTTTTTAAATATCGCCACAACGTTTTGTTTTCCAAGTCGCCCTATAAAATAGCCTAATTCAAAAATCACTTTTTGTTTAGGACTATATTTCGCATCAGTAGAAGATTCCTCTTTAGGGTATGTAATTTCATCTGGAGACAAAAGAATTATAGCAAATGAAACATTGCAATATTCATTGATTCTTTCGATTATTTTTAATTCTTCATCTTTTTTCTCATTCAAAATAATGGGATTAAGATCCAACATCTCAATTTTTTGAAGGACATCTAATTTCATTTCACGATCGTTACCGCTAATCAAAAAAATCTGGTTTGACCTAATATTATTATTCAGTTTAATTTCTGAGACTGGCGGAGATAATAATAATTTTGCTTTCTGAAGTAAGATATAAGATGAATTAGAAATTTCTCTTAATTTTGCCTTTTCGTATTTGGAAAAACCAGAATCAAATGATTGATCGCTCAATGGAACAGCATCAATAAGCTTAATTTCCTTAAAAAATCCCAACGAATGAAGATTTTTTAATAAAAAATTATATTTTTTTAAATAATTTTCATATTCACTCCAAAATTCTTTAGAAAAATCTTCCTTCGAACTATTAGCAAGAATTTCTAAATCAATTAATAAAGAACCAAAATCAATATCCATTGTTGAACCTACTTTAATCCATTATTTTTCAATATTTCATTTAAATTATCAAGTATTGAATATATTTCTTGTTTATCTAAATTTTCACATATCCATTAAGGAATTTTAATCATAAATTAAAAAAAGGAACAATCAAAATTTTAAAAATTACATTACATTTTTTAGATGTTAGGTGGGCTTTGGCACTTTTCACCTCAATTCCAGCCGGAATTGGCTGTCATAGGAGGTGATCCGGCCGCAGGTTCCCCTACGGCCACCTTGTTACGACTTCTCCCTCCTTGCGGAACTCAGATTCGACGCAGCCAAAAAGACCACGCCTCACCCAAACCCCACTCGGATGGAGCGACGGGCGGTGTGTGCAAGGAGCGGGGACGTATTCACCGCGCGATGATGACGCGCGATTACTAGGCATTCCATGTTCACGAAGGCGAGTTTCAGCCTTCGATCCCAACTGAGGCAGGGTTTCGAGATTGCCTTCCTTTCCCAAGGTCGGAACCCATTGTCCCTGCCATTGCAGCTCGCGTGTAGCCCGGGGGATTCGGGGCATACTGACCTGCCGTGGCCCGCTCCTTCCTCCGTCTTATCGACGGCAGTCCCACTAGAGTGCCCCTTGGAAAACTTCCTTAGTAGCAACTAGTGGTGCGGGTCTCGATCGTTGCCTGACTTAACAGGACACCTCACGGCACGAACTGGCGACGGCCATGCACCTCCTCTCAGCTTGTCCAGCAAGACCTTCAATCTGGCTCTCATTCTGCTGTCGCCCCCGGTAAGGTTCCCGGCGTTGACTCCAATTGAACCGCAAGCTTCACGCCTTGTGGTGCTCCCCCGCCAATTCCTTTAAGTTTCAGCCTTGCGGCCGTACTCCCCAGGCGGCGGGCTTAATGGCTTCCCTGCGGCACTGAAGTGGCACGTAGCCACCCCAACACCTAGCCCGCATCGTTTACAGCTGGGACTACCCGGGTATCTAATCCGGTTCGCTCCCCCAGCTTTCGTCCCTCACCGTCGAGCGCGTTCTAGTCGACAGCCTTCGCCACTGGTGGTCCTCCCGGGATTATAGGATTTCACCCCTACCCCAGAAGTACCGTCGACCTCTCCCGCCTCCTAGCCTAGTAGTATTTCCCGCGGCTCAACGATTAGGTCGCTGAATTTAACAGGAAACTTGCTAAGCCGGCTACGGACGCTTTAAGCCCAATAATCATCCCTACCACTCGGAGAGCTGGTATTACCGCGGCGGCTGACACCAGTCTTGCCCTCTCCTTATTCCCCCGGCTAGTTACACCAAGGAAAAGCCATCCTCAGCGGACGGCACTCGGGGTAGCCCCGTCACACTTTCGTGCATTGCGGAGTTTTCGCGACTGCTGCGCCCCGTAGGGCCTGGGTCCTTGTCTCAGTACCCATCTCCGGGCTACCGCTCTCACGGCCCGTACCGGTTAAAGGCTTGGTGAGCCATTACCTCACCAACAACCTGATCGGACGCGGCCCCATCCCCAGGCGACAGAGAAAGCATGTTTCCAATGTCCTTTGGGTGAAGAACCATTCCAGGATTCCTCGCCTATCGGATATTAGCCCCAGTTTCCCGGGTTTGTCCCCGTCCTGAGGGTAGGTTAGCCACGTGTTACTGAGCCGTATGCCGCGTCTCAACATAGCTAGAGACGCTCGACTCGCATGTCTTAGTCCCACCCCGATAGCAGTAAGGTCCGGCAGGATCAACCGGATTTAATTTTTATTTGGAGTATTTTTTGCCACAAAACCGACTGGAATTGCGGATAAAGCGCCAAAGCCCACTTCGGATCTGACCAAAATCAGGTCCTCATCTTTGTTGCCGCAACCGGAGTCAACCCGTCATACACAGGCGTCGATACGCCGT
>JARRMB010000068.1:0-11130 GCA_037386325.1 Candidatus Bathyarchaeota archaeon | reverse complement strand
AAAGTAAATAAAATCCTGATTTATCCTTACGCACATTTGAGCAGTAACTTGGCGAAACCTTCAGATGCTTTAAAAATCCTGAAAGAATTGAAAGAAATTGCTCAGGAAATTGGGTTTGAAACTTATTCTGCCCCTTTTGGGTGGTGCAAAAAATTCTCTATATCGATTAAAGGGCATCCTTTAGCTGAACATCTTAGAATTATTACATCTGATGAATCAGAAGAAGAAAATGTCTGTGAAGCTCTAAAAGCAGAAGAGAAACTAAAATCTCTCTGGTATATCCTTAAACCTGATGGAGAGCTGGTTCCATTAGATCAATTTCGATTTAAAGGATGTAAAAGTTTAGAGAAACTGTGTAAATATGAAATCAAAAAGGTTCGGGCTGTCCAAGAGGTTCCTCCTCATGTTACATTAATGAAACGCTTGGAAATCGCTGATTATGAACCAGGGAGTGATCCTGGCAATCTTCGATGGTATCCCAAAGGTCGTTTAATAAAATCATTATTTGAACAATATGTGACTGAACGTGTTATAGATTACGGAGGAATGGAAGTTGAAACTCCAATTATGTATGATATCGAACATCCGGCTATAGCTCATTATCTTCAAAGATTTCCCGCAAGACAATATCTCCTCCAATCAGATAAACGAGAATTCTTTTTAAGATTCAGTGCTTGTTTTGGTCAATTTCTAATGGTGCATGATACTCAGTTTAGTTATAGGCAACTTCCCCTGAGAATATATGAACTAACTAAATATTCCTTCAGGCGAGAAAAAAGTGGAGAGCTAACTGGCTTACGAAGGCTTAGATGTTTTACAATGCCCGATTGTCACGCTTTGGTCACTGATTTGGAACAAGCTAAAGATGAATTTCTAAAAAGATTTGAACTTTCAATGAACATATTAGAAAATGGTTTGGAACTTAGTAAAGACAATGATTATGAATTGGCAATCAGAGTTACAAAAAAATTCTATGAAGAAAACAAAGATTTCGTTTTATCTATGGTAAAACTTTTTGGAAAACCAGTTTTGGTTGAAATGTGGGAAGAACGGTTCTTTTATTTTGTTTTAAAGTGGGAATTTAATTTCGTTGACAATCTGAATAAGGCTTCGGCACTTTCGACTGACCAGATTGACATAGAAAATGCTCATCATTATGAAATGACATATGTTGACGAAAACGGAGAAAAACAGTACCCCTTAGTTCTTCATTGCAGCCCAAGCGGAGGTATTGAAAGAGGAGTCTACGCATTATTAGAAAAAGCTCATAGAGATTCTTTGAAGGGTAAAGCTCCAAATTTTCCGTTATGGTTATCTCCAACTCAAGTAAGAATAATACCAGTTTCAGAAAAATATCTTAACCACTCTGAAAAACTTATGAAACAACTTCAAATTAGAAATATACGTGTTGACTTAGACGACAGATCTTTAAGTTTGGGAAAGAAAGTTAGAGCAGCCGAGAAAGAATGGATTATATATATTTTAGTTATTGGTGAGAATGAATTATCTTCCGACATTCTTCCTGTAAGAGATCGAAATACTGGAAAACAGATAAGAAATATGAAACTTGAAGAATTGATAGAAGAAATCACTGAAAAAACAGCAAATAAACCCTTCAAACCTTTGCCATTACCTAAATTACTATCGAAAAGACCCCAATTTTCTTTCTAATATACACAATATACAAAAAATTCATAATCAGAAATTATTTTTTATTTTGTTTATATTAAAATTTAAATACAAAATGAATAGTTTAAAATTGAAGCTTTCGGAGTGGTGTTTGAAATGACAAAAGAACTTTTAATATATATTGACGGCAAATTCTATCCTAAATCTGAAGCTAAAATCTCAGTTTATGATCATGGTCTATTATACGGAGATGGGGTTTTCGAAGGAATCCGTGCTTATAATGGCGTAGTATTCAAGTTAAAAGAGCACATAGATAGACTCTATAAATCTGCCCATCCAATCTTTCTAAATATTCCCCTTAGTAAAGCCGAGCTAACTGAAGCTGTACTTGAAACTCTTAGGAAAAACAATCTTACAAATGCTTACATTCGTTTAGTTGTTACAAGAGGAGTCGGAGATCTGGGTCTTGATCCAAGAAAATGTCCCAGAGCGACCATTATAATAATTACTGAACCACTTCTTCAACTACATTCCGTTGAGAAAGTAGAGAATGGAATAAATACAATGATAACTTGGGTGAAAAGAAACCCTGTCGACAGTCAAACTCACGAGATGAAATCACTCAATTACCTAAATAGTATAATGGGTAAAATTGAGGCAAACAATGTTGGTGCTGACGAAGCAATATGTCTAGATAAAACAGGTTATGTATGTGAAGGAGTGGGTGAAAATATTTTCATTGTTCATGCTGACAAACTTTTTACTCCACCTTTATCTTCAGGTGCTTTAGATGGAATAACTAGAACCCTAATTATTCGATTAGCAAGAAAGCTGGGAATTGAAGTCATAGAGCGAAACATTACCCCTAACGAATTATTTACAGCAGATGAAGTATTTTTCACTGGAACAGCAGCTGAAGTCGCACCAATACGTGAAGTAAACAAGCGGTTAATAGGAACAGGAAAACCTGGTCCAATTACAAAACAGATTAAACAAGCTTTTGAAGAAGCTATAAAAGATCCAAATGAAGGAATACCTATCTAAAAAATTAAAAATAGTTTTTAGCTATTTTTTCCTTCATTTATGAATTTATTAAAATTAATACTCTATATCTCTTGATAATTTATATAACTGTCTAGTCTAGTATTCTGAATTATTAACTGAATTCAAGGAGATTTCACCTTTGCATCTTATCACTCTAAAAAATTTATCACCAAAAGAAATCGAAAATATTGTTGATAATTCTTTGGAAATAAAACAAAATCCAGAAAAATACAATTCTATTCTTGAGGGTAAATCTTTGGCTTTGATCTTCCAGAAAACTTCTACTCGCACTCGTCTTTCTTTTGAAGTTGCTATGACTCAGCTAGGAGGACATGCAATATTCATGAACTGGTTATCAACGAATCTTATATTGGCCGACCTTAGTGATGAAACAAAATCTATCTCTGGGTATGTTGATGGCATAATGGCTAGAGTTCTTAAAAATTCTGATCTTTTGATTATGGCAAAATCTTCTAGTAAAATTCCAGTTATCAATGGATGTGATGAGAAATATCATCCTTGTCAGATTTTAGCTGATTTAGTAACAATTAAAGAAAAATTGGGAAGACTAAAAGGGCTTAAACTTGTTTATGTTGGAGTGCACAATAACATATGCAACTCTTTAATTGAAGGATGCACCAAAACTGGTATGAAAATAACCACAATCACACCAATAGTTAACGAATTATCAATAGATGAACAGCTATTAAAAAAAGCAGAAGCTACAGGTCTCTATGAAAAATCAAAAAATCTTAAAGAATCTATCGAGGATTGCGATATAATTTATACCGATACATGGGTTGATATGGAATTTTTCTTAGACCCTTCGTTTAAGAAAGAGAAGGAAAAACGGATAAAATTAATGCTTCCATATCAAATCAATAAGAAATTGATAGAGAGAAATAATGAAGCTTTGATAATGCATGATATGCCTCTTCATAGAGGATATGAGATTACGGAGGATGTGATTGATATTCCTCGGTCAGTAATTTATCTACAAAGCGAAAACAGGTTACATTCAGCCAAAGCGATTCTTATGCAATTACTGAAATAACTTTAATCTCTATATTTGTTTACCATTGGCATTTTCCATCCGATACCGAAGGCTTTCGGTGTAATTTTAATAGATGGAGTTGCCTGTCTTCTTTTATATTCAGCGTTTCTAACCCTTCTGTAAGTATCTTCAACAATATCTTTGGGATAACCCATGTCAATAAGCTCTTGTTTGCTTCTTCGGTTTTCTATGATTTCATTCTTGGGTATAACCTGTTTACCTGCTTTTTTGTTCACGTATGCTGCTAGTTTGTAAACTTCTAGCTTACTTACATCACCAAGAGCCCCAATTCCTCCAGCCATGTCTCCATATAATGTACAGAAACCGAGGGCAACCTCAGTTTTATTTCCAGTATTCAGCACCAAAATTTTTTGTTCTTTTAATCTATTAGAAATATCCATCAAAATATTGCTTCTGACCCGAGGTTGAATATTTTCATCAGCAACTGAATCATCATTTTCTTTCTTTTCTCCGTAACAATTTCTAATTTTTTCAAGATGTTGATTTAATGTTTTTTGGAAACAGTCAACAATATTTTGAATTCCAATCTTAACGAAACATATCCCGAGATTTTCTGCTAATACTTCAGCATCTGATTTACTGTGATCACTAGAGAAAACCGAAGGCATAGAAACTCCAATAACATTTTCTTTTCCTAAAGCAGAAACACCAATGCAAGCAGTTACTGAAGAGTCGATTCCTCCGCTCATACCGATAATAGCTTTCTCAAAACCTGATTTTCTAAAATAGTCCCGTATTCCTAGCACTAAAGCTCCGAACATTTCTTGGATTTTATCATGTTTTGGAGGTTTAATTGTTTTAGATTTGCTTTCTTTTAAACCAATTTCGGTTAATACCAAATCTTCATCAAATTGTTTAGCATAAGCGATTAACTTTCCACTTCTATCAACTGCCATACTGTTTCCATCAAAAACTAGTTCATCTTGTCCTCCAATAAGATTTATATAAAAAATTGGAACCCGGTTTTTTATTGCCTTTTTCCTTAGAAGTCTTTTTCGTTCAAGGTGCTTTCCAACCAGAAAAGGCGAAGCAGAAATATTAACAATTAATTGTGCCCCTTTTTTGACCAAGAAATCTGTAACTTTTAAGTCATAATTACTATCCCATAAATCTTCACAAATTTCTATACCCAATTTGACAATTTTATCATTAATTTTAACCGAAATAGGCGATATTTTTTCTGCAGGTTTAAAATATCTATCCTCATCAAAAACATCATATGTTGGCAACAAAGACTTGTGTATTATACCAATTAACTTATTTTGTTTAAACACAGCCGCTGCATTGTATAGATCATTCCCTTTAAAATCAACAAAACCTACAATTCCAACAATATCCACTAAATTTTGTTTAATCATTTCTTTCAAAAGTTTTTTATTATTTTCAATAAATCCTCTCTCAAGTAGTAAGTCTTGAGGAGGATAACCCGTGATGGCTAACTCAGGAAAGATAACTAAATCAGCACCTAAATCTTTTGCATCTGAAATGAATTTGCTGATTTTGTTCACATTTCCTTTTAAATCCCCTACAGTGGAATTAATTTGAGCCATTGCAACATTCAATATCGATTTCCTCCTAACTCAACTTAGAAAATGCAGAATTTAATTAAACTAAATTAATTTAATCGTTACCCGCTTAAAAATAATAATTAATTTTTACTTAAGAATCATCTTCGTAAATCTTTCAGGTTCAAAAGCTTCCAAATCTTCATAATTCTGTCCTACTCCAATGAAAATGATAGGTTTGCAAGTGACTTGAGAAACACTCAAAGAAGCACCTCCCTTTACATCAGCATCTACTTTTGTCAATATAGATCCATCAATATCTACACTTTCATGAAATTCTTCTGCCTGTAAAACAGCATCATTTCCAATCAAAGCATCAACGACTAAAATAGTCAAATCAGGATTAACAACACGTTTTATTTTAGATAATTCACTCATTAAATTTCTGTCTGTTTGTATACGTCCTGCGGTATCAATCAGAACAACATTTATTCCCCTAGATTCAGCATGACTAATCGCATCATAAGCCACTGCTGCAGGATCAGCACCGTATTTATGTTTAATCATTCGAACACCCAACTTCTTTGAGTGTTCCTCCAATTGTTCAATAGAACCTGCACGATAAGTATCACTACCTGCAAGAACAACTGAGTAACCTTTCTTCATTAAAAACTTCGTAACTTTCGCGATACTTGTTGTTTTTCCTGTCCCATTTATTCCTACAAAAAGAATTACATAAGGTTGCTTCATTTTTCTTTTCTTTTCTATATTATCTATTAAATCGATCTTTTCTTTTGTTGTTAAAATTTCAACTAAAACCTTATGAAGTGTATCTTTAACCAGATCTTTTCTGTCACTTAACCGCTTAACTTGCACACCATCAAGACGTTTTTCTAGCTCATCAGTAATGTAATACGCCACTGGTACCGCGACATCGTTTTCTATGAGATTAAATCTAAATTCTTCTAAAATTGGACGAAGTTTTTCTGCCTTAAGTTCAGTTATAACAATCTTACTTACGGCGTTGCTAAGTCCTTTTCTTAGCTTCTCGAACACCGCTCGGGCTCACTCCTTCTTCCCTAAGTTTTGTTGAATATTCTTCAATTCTCGCTCGATTTTCCTGAATTCTACCAATAATTTGATTCATTTGCTGTCCTAAGGTTTCTCTTGTTTTTTCCATCTCAGCAATACGGGCGGTTAAATCCACTTTTGTTTTTTTTTCTTTTTCCAATCCTTCCAATGTAGCATTTGAAACTCGGAATTCATTTATTGCCGAATTTACAATACTAATTCTGGACTGTAACTCGTTTACTGTTTCTTCTAGATAACGCGATTCCATAACTAATCTTCGAAAAGTCTCTTCATCATTGGACAGAGTTCTCCGCTCCTGGAGTCATCTTACGAATGATAAGATCTTGAATATCCTTCGGGTCTATCTCTTCAACTTTAGATATTTTCATCTGGAAGCGTTTAACTCTATGTTTGCTTCCTAACAACATGTAAATTTTTTCAGCTGCATCTTCTGGATTTAAAGCTCGAACTTCTTTCTGAAATTCTGTCTTAAAATTTGGTTTATTGATATTTCCTGATACACGATAAACTTTAACTTCACTCATTTTCTCTCACCACATCTAATGCATGTCCTATTATGAACATTTCGGGTCCAGTAGTTAAAAGTCCCACCACGGCACCATTACTGTTAGCTACTAAGCCTGTAGCAACATACGGTATTCCACAATTAACTGTTCCAACATCAACAGGGACTTTGAATATATCTTCCATCACTTCTCTTTCCTCATCTTTTAGCATAGGATGAGCTAACACACCTTTGTTTGTTGCGGTTGCCAGTGAACCTACATATGGTAATCCAGCAATCTTGGTGGAAACTACTTCAACTCCTAAAGTATCCTTAATTTTATTCGTATCTTCTTTTTCTAATCCAGGACCAACAATTGCACCTTTGTCATTAGCTAAGACCATATTCCCATATGCAGTTTTTTTCGTATTCATAACAGCTATATTTAGATCAGAAGATGATTTGATTGCTTCAATCTCTTCTTCTTCAGTAAATGCAGGAAGAACGATGCCATTACTGTTTGAGGCAGCTAAAACTCCAATTATTACTGATTTACCGATGGTGGTGGGAATAACTTTAACTTTTAACCAATTCCCAACCTTATTTCTTTTACTCTCTGGAACCTGCGGAGGAAGGATTGCAATTTTATCGTTGACAAGTGAATAGATTCCTATGCTTGCATTTCCAAAAACATCAAAAAGAAATAAAGGCAAAATTAGTCTCCTTCGGCAAGAAGAACAGTAATTACTCCTTCTTTATCCTTAACAACCCGAACTCTAATCTTTCTAGGAGGTTTCTCTATCCCTCTACTCCAAAGCTTTTCGTTAACTTCATTATCGATAACAAGCTTTTCTGGTTCTTCTTCATCTTCAACTTCAGTGCGAATTTTCATGTGCCTTAGTACAAAACTTTTAACTATTCTAGTGGCTCTTGGAGCACGCTTCTTTCTTGTAGAAATCCAGGCTTTTCCCAAAGGTATGGTGTAAAATCTTTCCTCGACGATATCTTCATCCGATTCCATTTTTTCTTTTCTAGCACTTTTTCTACTTTTTGCTTCTAAGAATTCTTCTTCATCTTCAAAGTCTTCTTCAGATTCAGCAGTATCAGAATTTTCAATCTCTAATTCTTCTTCTAAATCTTCAGTTTCCTCTATGTCTTCTTCATTTTCCGTTTGGTTTACAGGATTACTCATCAGTCTTTCCTCAAGCCTTTATCTTTCTCTGTCTCCAACGCCTTCTCTTGGGATTTGATCTAACATGTCCACCTGTTTTAGCAATAACCCATGTTGGAACAGGCTTCTTTTCTTTTCCAGCTTTAGCGAGTCTAAGTTTTTTAGCGGTTGGTTTATTCCTTGCCGTTTTTTATACTCTCCTAATTGTATAATCTCTTTTACCTGCTTGGAGCTTTGCAAGAAGCTCTTTTAACTGTTTGTCAGTTATTGGGAGATTAATTCTCCCTTGCTGAGCTAACTGAATTAATTGAAGTTCAAGCTGTTGAGTAAATTCAGGTTTGACCATATTCAAATTTGTAAGTCGTCTTCTAGCTTCAGGTGTGAGTATTCTGCGAAGCAAAGCTTGTTTTTGACCTTCAAGTTGCTGTTGAGCTTGAACTTGCTTTTGTTCATCTAGCATTCTCTGCTGAAGTTCTAACATTCTCCTCTTTCTGAGAGCATCAAGTTCGTCTTCGCTCAAACTCTTCACCTAATATTTTGCCAATTCAGGTTTGTTTTTTTGTAACTCATTTTTTATTTCAGTAGACAACCTATCTAATAGCCGTCTTCCGTCATTTGTTACTATTCTTCCTTGAGTTCTATATGTTTTCACTAGACCGGCTGTTGATAGTTGATGAATAACATTTCTAATTATTGATCCACTACCTTTAGCGGCGTGTTCAGGTTTTACTCCCCCATCTTTTCTTCCACCATATTCTTGACGTAATAATTCAATACCAATTGGTCCTTTCACGTAAATTTTCCGTAAAATAGATGCTGATCGAACAAACCACCAATCGGGATTAGTAGGGGGTCTCTGAGTATGAACACCAGTTCTGGCAAAGAGGGTCCATGCCGGTGGATTTATTTCATCCACTTCTTCTTTCAGATGCTTAGCTAGCCTCTCGATTAAAATTGATGAAGGAATGTCATAAGGTGTCGGCAAATCTTCTTCTTCCTATTTTTCCATTCACTAAGGGACAAAGAATGTCTTATATTAGTTTCGTGGTATTTCAAAACAAAGTTTATTGCAAGTTTATAAACATTTCACTGATTTTTGGATTTATGTTTATAAAGAATGAACGTGTGACCACGTACTTCAACAAGTTCCGATTCTGTTTGCTGTGAGACCTTGATTGCAATATTTTTTGTTTCCTGATCTTTGAGTGCATTCTTTTGTATCTTTATTTTAATTATTTCTCTTGAGTCAAGTTGTTTTTTAATTTCAATTATTATTTGAGTAGTTATTCCTTCTTTACCTACCCAAACTGTTGGGTTCTCATTGCTGAATGTTTGCTTAATCCGACGCTTCATTTTTGGTGTCAACACTATTCTTACCTACTAAAGTGGAATTCTAGAACAATCATTACAATTTAAGCATGTTATTACTATATGAGTTTGCCTTTTTTGTTGTATTCGAACTCGACAGTTCGTTCCAGGCATGATAAAACTTTTACATTTTTTACAGATTAAACTTTTGTATTCTTTAGGCATTTTTAATCTTGTTCTCATTGCAATTTTTCGAGCTACCTGGAAGTAACGTTGAGCTAATTCAGAATCCTCATGAATAATTTCCTTAGCTAACATTAATAGAATATGAATACGTTTAAGAGCAATTTTTTCAGTGGAATTCATTTTAGTTGACCAATTTTTTATTATTTTTTATATGACATAAAAATCCTATTAATTGTTGCGACCATCGCTAATACGCTTGAATGTAATAATACTTTCAACTTATGTTTATTGCCGTATACTCTCAGATCTGTTCCGTTTAATTCTAGAATGATAAAATAGACGGATTATTGGGAAAAAGCAAAAAATTCTTAGAAGAAATTTTCTTAGTTTGTGAAGAAGAAATAAATTAATCTTAATGCGGATACGATGGCAATAAATGCAAGAAGATTTCTTATGGTTTTTCCTTTTACACGCCTTCCAAGAAAAACTCCTATTTGGGCTCCGATAACAGTTCCTATTGTTATTGGAATCGCATATTCGGGTAAAAGATTGTTTAGTAACCCATGGGTAACTACACCTACTCCGTTAGTGATAGCCATAGCAAACTCAGCGGACGCAACTGCAATATGAGTGGGAATGCCAAGTAGAATCATCGATGAAACGTCGGTTATTCCACCACCTAAACCAGCTAACCCAGTAACGAGTCCTCCAACAAAACTACTAGCTAAAGCTAACACCGGACTCTTAAGAGCATAACTAACTGCTCGACCTTTATGATCAATTACAGTTCTATTCCATTCTCTCGCGGTTCTTTCTCCAGGTATTGAAATAGGAGCTTCAGGTTTTTTCTTGCTTCTTAAAAGGAATATTGTGATAAAAAGAATGAAGATCCCACAGATTCCAGCTAATATGTTTTCTGGTAAGAAAGTGGTCATGTAGGCTCCTAGAACAATACCTGGAATGTCGAGTATGTCATATAACAGACCTAATCTATAGTCAACTTGCTTTGCTCTTAAGTAACCAATTGTAGCGGAAACGGTTGTGCCAGTTATTGCTACTAAACTAATTGCTATCGCGTTTTGGGCTGGTATTTGGAAAAGCACAATTAAAGCTGGGACTATGATGATTCCACCCCCCAGTCCAACCATCGCTGAAGGTACACCGACAACGAAACCCAATACAAAAATTAGAAGAGCTCCAAATAAATCCATTTCAATCAATGGCTGAAAAAACTGCTTGACAACTTAAATGTCTTATCATTAAGTAACGAAGATATGTTCTAAAAAAAGAGTTAGATTCAAAAAAAGCAATATGGTTTTTCTGAATTTTTTATTTATCTATCTGTCCATTAGATAGATTTTCATGACGTAAACTTCGTTAGTTCGGGCATTATTCTTTGAAAGGAATTTTTTGATAAATTTCGGATATTTGTATTGATAAAACTAGATGCTTGTTTGATTTAATATTTGCAATAAAGTAATATGCGTTGTTCGTCTGAATATTTCATGTGACAAACAAAGTCAATCTAGTAAAAAGTTTCTTAATTTCCAGAGTGCACAATTTACTAAATGAAACTAAAGTACATCCTCTATTCGTTCATTTTGAGTGTACTTATCGTTGTAATATGAAATGTTCA
>JARRMB010000067.1:0-9879 GCA_037386325.1 Candidatus Bathyarchaeota archaeon | reverse complement strand
AGTGTCTGTGAGTGTGCCTACTTGATTTGTTTTAATTATTAAAGAGTTTGCCGCACCTAGTTCTATTCCGTGTGCTAGTCTTTCACTATTTGTTACAAACAAATCGTCTCCACAAATCAAGCAATTATCAACTTTATTTGTAAGTTCTGAAAAACTTTCAAAATCATCCTCATCAAAGGGATCTTCAACATATGCCAGATTGTATTCATCAATAAGATATTTTACAAATTCTAATTGTTCTCCAGGATCTCTTTTGGTCCTTTCCATAGAATAAACATAAACAGATTCTTTTGGATCCCAGAAACTTGAAGCAGCAATATCAAGACATGGTCTACATTCAATACCCATTTCCTGTGAAATATCATCACATGCCTTTGCAACTATCTTTAATGCGTCTTCGTTTCCGATATTAGGTGCCCAGGCTCCTTCATCCCCTTTTCCTCCAGTAAAGTTGGGATCTGCTTTTCTTAGAAGAGCTCCAATTTCCTGATGTACCATGACATTCGCTTTTGCAGCTTCAACGAAACTAGAGGCATTAAGAGGTAAAACCAAGAATTCTTGGATGTCTGTTGTTTTTCCTAGGGCATGTTTTCCTCCGCCTAGAACATTTCCGAGAGGGCAAGGTAGAATGTTTGCTAAATATCCAGATAAATATTTGAAAAGTGGTAAATCGTATGATGTTGCAGCTGCTTCTGAGTTGGCTAGAGAAACTGCAAATGCTGTATTTCCGCCAATGTTACTAAAGTTGTCTGTTCCATCAATTTCATGAAGAAGTCCATCAATTTCGTTTTGTTCTTCAGCGTCCATTCCAATAAGTTCAGGTATTACGAGTTCTTCCAATTTTTGTATACTTGAATAAACTCCGCCTTCAGAATATGACACTACTTCGGCTTTTCCTGTACTTGCTCCTGCTGGTGCAGCAGCGCTTCCAAAACCGTCTTCAGTTATTATGTCAACTTCAATGGTTTCCTGACCTCTACTGTTGAAAAGTATTCTGGCTGTAACTTCTTCTATGATGGACGACATGTGTTATCCCCCAAAAGTTATGCAGTTCCAATTCTTTCTTTCTCATAAAATCTAAGGACATTATCTGTGATTTCTATATGAGAAAGAATCATGCGGCGACAGCAATATCTAGTAACTCCTAAGCTGTCTAGCACTTTTTTTGCGTCTTCTCCTTCGTTTACTCTTGAAGTAAACTCGTCCCATTTGTCACTTACTACTTTTCCACATGTAAAGCAGCGAACTGGGATTATCAATTTCAATCTAACCTCCTAAACATATTCTATCACAATCAAAGCTTTCTTATCTGTAGCTTTTTTGATCCCGAGCTCTGGCTCCTGGACCTCCAAACTTTTTGGGTTCACTTCTTCTGGCGTCTCCGGCAATCATTGTTCGGTCATAATCTCTAAATGTTGTTCTTAGTCTGGTGCTTTTTGTCCATTTTAGCAAAGCTTTTGCTATTGCCATTCGGGCTGCTTCGGCTTGTCCCATAAAGCCTCCGCCTTTGACTTTGACATTAATGTCAACTTGGTTTCTTAGTTTTTCTTCTATAAGGTTCAAAGGTTCCATAATTTTATCTCGAGTGAGTTTGGGTTCATAAATTTCTATGGGTACGTTATTTATTCTAACTCTTCCTACTCCTATTCTGACTGCAGCTCGTGCTGTTGCTGTTTTTCTTTTTCCGCTTACTACTAAAACTTTTTTTGATTTAGACAATCTATATAACCTCCGGAGTCCATCCAATCTCTTTGGCTAAATCACCGACAGTTATGTAAGGTGATTTCAATTTTTCTGCGCTGGCTTCAAAGATTGTTTGGAATTCATTATTTTCAAATTCTTTTGGAGCCCCTAAATATACTCTAAGTCTTTTGAGGGCTTGTATACCTTTAGGTTTTCTTCTGGGAAGCATACCTCTAATTGTTTTTCGTACAATTCTATCTGGTCTTCTATAATGGTAAGGTCCTTTTCTTGGATGACCTACTTCAAGAAATGTTTTTGCTTCATTTACTATTCGTAGTCTTTTGCCTGAAATTGCAGCTTTTTCTGCATTTAGGATAATAATATTTTCTCCTTCAAGAAGACGTTTTGCAACTATACTTGACATTCGTCCAAGAATTAGTCCCTTTGCATCTATAATTGCAGGGTTATTAGAAGATGACATATACATCACTTTTTATCCCATTATTTTAACATTTTTTCCAGATGGATTCTTTTTCATCAGATCTCTGATTGATATACAATTTCCTTTTGAATCCGCAATTTTGGATTGTGCTTTATCAGAAAAGGAGAAAGCTGCTACAGTTAATGCATGTTTTGGGTTACCTGAGCCTAAAACTTTTCCTGGAACTACAACTGTTTCTCCTTCTTTGGTGTAGCGGTTTAATCGGCTTAAATTTACGGCAATACGGCTTCTTTTTGAGCGGGCTAATCGTTTTGCCAAACTTTTCCAAATTTCTGTTTGGCTTTCTTGTGATTGTTTCTTTAAATCACGAATTAATGTAATTAGCTCAGGATTATTCATCTTTAATTTTTTCACTTTTACTACCCTTTTTTAGTTGATCTGAAAAGTCCTTTATTTTTTTGTCAAGAATTTTTGCAGCTTCTGTAACTATTTGTTCTGGTTTGAGAGCTCCTGTTGATTCAATTTTGAATATAAATGCTCCTTTATCCCAAGTTACTTCTACAGCTTTTGGATCTTTAGAGCAAGCATCTACACAATCCATACAAAGAGTGCAATCTAAAACATTTTGAGTTTTTATTCCTTCTGAAGTTTTTAAAAATATTGCTTCAGGACATATTTTAACACATTTACCACATTGATCACAGTTTTTTGTATCAATTTTTATTTCTGGCAAATGGGTATAAACGCACATTGATACTGGTTGCCATTTGGCGTGTTTTTTTCCTTTTCCTAATCTGGCATAAGCTTCAAATTTTACTTTTTGTTCAGGTGCCAGTTTTACTAATGGAATTTTTGAGCTCACTGGAGCAATTTCAGGATTTTCTGGGGTCATGTCTCCTGAATAAACAGTCATTATTTTGTCTGTTGCTTCACTTTCTAGTGTTAAATTAGTTCTACATAAATTGCATCCAAATTCGCTTTCACATTTACATTCTTCTGGAAGAGTATAAGTGTCTAAATCTGTTTTTATTGGAACAAGTCCTACTCTGTGGGCAAGAATTTCATCGTTTAATATTGAAGAGTTTTCAAGTATTACAATTTCATCTATTGCCATTGTAGGAATTTCTGTTAGCATAATTCTTCGTAAGGCGTTTACAAAAGGCACATTGACTCCGCTAACAATAAAGCGCATAAAGTCATCATTCTTTTCTAGGATTTGAATTTCTACCACACTTAAGCCTCAATTGAGCCTCTTTTGTAATATATATTATATTAAGCTCGTGCTTTTCAAAGAGAGCAAAAGCCATTATTTCAATATTTTGGTTTAGAAAGGCGAACCTATTCTCTATTTTAGTTTGAAAGATTGGTTTCTATTAATTTTACAGCAATATTGAATTAGACTCTTCGGCCTCTACGTCCACCTTTTCTTCTTGTTCCGTCATGTGGAATAGGTGTAACTTCTTCAATGCGACCGACACGGAATCCAGCTCTTGCTAGGGCTCTGATTGCTGCTTGTGCACCTGATCCCGGTGTTCTTGCGCCTGCACCTCCTGGTGCACGAACTTTGATGTGAATTGCTGTGATTCCTTTATCTTTGGCAATTGTAGCTGCATACGCTGCTGCCCGCATTGTAGCATAGGCTGATGATTCTAATCTGTCTGATTTAACATGCATTCCACCTGAGGATCTGGCTATTGTTTCTGCTCCAGAAATGTCTGTAAAGTGAATTATGGTGTTATTGTATGAGCTAAAGACATGTACTACTGCCCATTTTTCTGTGTTTTTACTCATTTGCAGATTCCTCCTCGTTTAGTGAAGATTCTTGGGATATAACACTTATTTGCTTAGTTAGGGGATGTTCAGGATTTATTAAAGGGCTTTTAGGGGAGTAGGTTAGTTTTGCTTCTTCATCTTTTTGCACTAAATAGCTGGGAGATGAGACTCGTCTTCCATCAATTGCAATATGGCCATGGGCAATTAGTTGGCGTGATTGTTGGATTGTTTTGGCTAGGCCTTTTTGGAAAACGATTGTTTGGAGTCTTCTTCCAAGTATATCTTCTAATGAAAGGTCTAATACGTCATCTAATTCTGCATCGCCGTGTAGAATTCCGATTCTGTTAAGTTTGTTTAGAAGTTGTTTTTCTTGGATTCTTCTTTCTTCGATATCCATTCCTAGAAGTGAGCGTCCGATTCCTCTGTATTTTGAAAGCAGAGTTTTGTGGCGCCATATTTCTCTTTTGTTTCTTAGTCCGTACTGGCCTAGGACTTTTAGTTCTGCTTCTAAAGTGTCATATTGCCATGGAAATCGGGGGGTGTCAAATTTTTTTCTTTGTCGTTTTGGATCTCCCATTTTATCTGACTCCGCGTTGGACTTGTTTCTTCTTTACTCCCATGGCTTTTCCTGCTCTGCCTGTTGTTTTGGTTCGTTGTCCTCTGACCTTTAGTCCGTAGCTGTGGCGGACTCCTTTCCATGATCTCATCTTTTTCATTTGGTCGATATCATTTTTATTTTGGAAAACTAGATCTGAACCTAAAAGATGAATGTTTTTTCCTGTTTCTATATCTTTTCTGCGATTTAGAAGCCAATCAGGTACGCCATATTTAACTGGGTCTGTAATGATGTCTTGGATTTTTTCGACATCAGCACTTGATAGAAAACCCTCAGATCCGGCAAACCTTATAATGTGCTGAAATTCTCTAGACATCTTAAATATCCACGTCTCTTTTTATAGGCTAACTACGGAAGTGAATTGTATTTATTTAAGTTTTCCTCATGTTTACCTTACTTTCCTATAAAAAATATGATATCATCATACTCCTGTTTTGAATGAGTTTCTCCACATTTTCTGCAAACGATTTTAATAATCAAATTTTCACTATGTACTCTCATCGATCAGAAAAGCATATTTCAATTTTGCAAGAAATATATTCAAAAATATCTAGACACTAGAAGTATTTGTGACCTTTGATTTTTTGTTAGTCACTACTACTTCTAACTGTAAAAATCGAGAGAAGTTGTTAAACATCAGTCTGTAGTAACCTGTTCTTCAACTTCTAAGTTATGGACCTAAGAAATAAACAAAGATTCCAGTCAATAACAAATTAACCAACAAATACTATTTTCTTTTAATAAAATAAACAAAGACACCAATCAAACCCATTACCCCAATGAAAGCAATTGGCAGGATTAGATTTTCTGAAAATGAATTTTCTGGCGGAATAATAGACCAAATTCGTAAATCAGGATCACATAATCCTGACTCTCCCATGCATCCAACAGTAATAATTTCAACTATTCCATCGTCGTCAATATCGCCAGTTCCTAAATTCCAAGCTACAACACCTTCCCCAATTGTCCAATCTTTAGATAATTCTAAAATTAGAGAATCATCATTCCAGCTCCAAATTCGAAGCTGAGAATGATCAGGAGTAACTTCAGTATTATTGAAACTTCCATAAACAGCTGTTAAGCCACTTGAGACAATTTCAACATCATCATCTTTGTCAACATCATCAAGAGAAATTGATTTAATTTCAGTAATATCTTCTGAAATCCATTCTTGACTTTTTTCTAAAACCAAATCTTCTCTATTAAAATACCAGATTCTAAGTTGACCATTAAACACTTGACCATCATATGCCCAACCCCCTGAAATTATTTCTGGATCGCCATCAGAATCTACATCCCCAACTTTAACATCATTGACCACAGTATTTCCCATAGGTAAACCACTTATAGTAACCCCATAAACATCGGGAACCAATTGCCATTCAGTACTATTCTTTAGAACTAAGTTATTGTCATTAAAATTCCAAATTCGAAGTTGCCCACAACTATTAATCAAATCATTATCGAATCCACCAGTCAATATCTCAACATTTCCATCATCGTTTAGATCATATGCAAACACAGAATAAGCATTTGCCTCTGTTGAATGGCACCACTTCTGACTATCCAATAATGATAATCCACTTCCGTTCCATTGAAGCACAGATAATTGAGCAAAAGTTTTATTCTCTTGAATCGTTCTTCCAGCAGTTAACACTATTGGCATTTCATCGTTATCTGATTCTACAACAAAAATTGAATTCGCTGAAATACCATCATATGTACCTTTTCTAAAAAAATTAGTTCCATCATACACCCAAATATTGATTTGAGAAACTTGATTTGAATTCTCAGATGAAACTCCTCCGGTAATAACCTCGGTTAAACCATCTTTATCTAAATCAAACGCAAAAAGTGTTCGAACTGAACCATTCCAACCGTGACTACTTTCACATTCTATGTTACTTCCATTCCAATTCCAAACCCTAAGAGGAGCCTCATAACTTATTCTTGAATCATTTTCCAAACGATAACTAAAACCACCGGTAATGAGCTCTTCAATTTGATCACCATCAATATCACCCACAAAAAAATTTTGGGTACCATAACAACAGGTTCCACCTACCCCATAGGTATCCCAATGCTGTTCCCACTCCAACACTAACCCATCTGATTGACAGATGACTCTTTGAAAACCAGAAAATATTAACACTCCAAATAGTAAGAACAAAAACACTCGATTATAACAGAGATTCATGAAAGTATCTTTTCATAGAATGAATATATTATTTTCTTATATTCGAAAGAATAGGATTTTCTACAACTTGTAAGTTATAATGATTTTATGTTGGCAAGTTTTTCTGAGTGCAGTTGGCCACCTGTTGCCCAATTGCTTTTAGGCGCTTCATAAATGATTATCTCCACTGCTTGCTTTTGAACACCTAAATCTTCAAAAACTTTAGTTATTCCTTCAACAACTTTCTTTTTATTTTCTAAACTTATACCTTCCCAAACAGAAACCTGAATTAGTGGCATTTCTAGTTTTCACCTCAAGTATTACTCTAACATTTACCTGATTAAAGATTACCAAAATAAGAATTGAGAGTCATTCTAAGAAAAAGAATAAAACTAATTAATTAAAAATATAGAAACTTAAAATTCGCTCTTTCTAGTAGTTGTGATTACTGATTTTTTTGGATTTTTTTGGAGGCATTACTACTATGTCTATATATTAAATCGGAAGTTGTCGTTAAATGTCCGCGCGCGCGCCGATTGCGATAAGTTTTTTACGTTTAAATTGTTGCTTTCTTCTAAGGTGTTACTTTGGCTCGTCTTAAAGGATTTAAAAAACTCACAAACGTAGATGATGCTCTTAACATTTTTTTGAGTCAACTTAACCTAAAAAAGTTAGATTCGGAGCAAATCCCAATAGATATAGCTCTTGAAAGGATTACTAATGAAGATATTAAAGCTAAAAGTAATTTACCAGCTTTTAATCGATCTGCAGTAGATGGATATGCCCTACGAGCAAAGGACACATTCGGAGTTTCATTATTTAACACCAAGAAATTCAAGCTAACCAATAATGAAATCCGCGAAAATGAGGCAAAAGAACTCTGGACAGGTAACCCAGTTCCCAAAGGAGCTGACGCAGTTGTTATGCTCGAATACACAAAAAAAGTGGGAAATGAAATAGAATTAAAAACATCAATTACACCAGGAAAAAATGTTTCAAAAAGGGGAGAAGACGTAACAAAAGGCAAAGTAGCAATAACAGCTGGAACTCGACTAAATCCTCATCATTTAGGATTGCTAGCAGCTTTAGGAGAAACCAAAGTAAAAGTAACAAGAAAACCTAAAGTTGCAATCTTAGCTACTGGAAATGAACTGGTAGAACAAGGAAACAAACCTGAACCAGGAAAAATCATAGAAACAAACCGTTTGCTTTTTTCAAATTTATGCAAAAAATTAGGCGCAGAACCATTAGATCAAAGATAAAAGAAGGATTAGAGAAAGCAGATGCAGTAATAACTACAGGCGGAACAAGTGTCGGATACCCAGATTTGGTACCACTAGCAGTTAACAAATTAGGAAAACCAGGAATAATTGTTCATGGAATAGCCATTAGACCAGGAATGCCAACAGCATTAGGCATACTTGAATGTAAACCCGTTTTTGTTTTATCAGGAAATCCAGTAGCAGCCACTATAGGTTTTGAAACTTTTACAAGACCAACATTACTTAAAATGTTAGGAATAGACGAGCAAAGACCTATAATCGAAGCAAAACTAACAAAAAGAGTGGCTGGAGTATTAGGTCGTAGAGTTTACTTAAGAGTCAAAGTTTTTGAAAAAGATGAAGAATTTTTAGCTGAGCCAGTTAGAGTAACTGGATCTGGGGTCATAACCACAATAACAAAAGCAAACGGCTATGTAGTAATTCCAGAAAACAGAGAAGGGTTAGAATCCGGAGAAAAGGTAAGAGTGAGCCTCTTTTCAAGCATCGTGAGGGAAAAAAGTGTTTAGAAAACTTTTGTCATTTGATGAAGCAAAAAAAGTTCTCGATCAAAATTTTATTGCCGACCCAGTTGGAGTTGAAAAGGTTTCACTTTCAATGGCTCAAAATCGAGTTCTAGCACAGAACATATCAGCTACAAATGATATTCCTTCGTTTACAAGATCAACAGTTGATGGTTATGCAGTAAAAGCAGCTGACACTTTTGAGGCAACAGAAGAAAAACCAATAAAATTAAAATTATGTGGGCATGTGGCAATTGGAGAACCACCTAAAGTAGTCGTAAAAAATGGTTTAGCTGCAGAAATAGTAACTGGAGCACCATTACCAACAGGTTCAGATTCAGTAGTAATGATAGAATACACAACACAACAAAAAGACACAATCTTAGTTCACCGACCAGTAGCAATATCTGAAAACATTATGACTGCAGGTTCAGACATTCATAAAAACGAACAAGTCTTAAAAAAAGACCAACTTTTGGATTCACGAAGAATTGGTGTTCTTGCAGCCCTTGGTTTAACTGAAATCTCAGTTTATAAAATTCCTAAAGTGGCCATTTTATCAACAGGAGAAGAAATAGTAGAACCTGGAAAACCACTTTTACCTGGAAAAATATATGACATAAACGCCCACACGATAAGCGCTGCAGTTAAAGAAATAGGTGGAGAACCAATCAATTTAGGAATAATCCCTGACAATAAAAATATGCTAACAAAAGCAATAAAAAAAGCTTTAAAATCAGCTGACGTAGTCATAACTTCAGGGGGAGTATCAGTAGGGCCAAAAGATATTACCCCAAAAGTTGTAAATAGCTTGGGAAAACCTGGAGTAATCATCTCTGGAGTAGCAGTAAAACCTGGAAAACCATTAACCATTTCAATTGTTACCGGAAAAATTATTTTTTCATTGCCTGGAAACCCAACATCATCATTATTCATGTTTAATATGTTCATTCATCCAATACTAACAAAATTAGCTGGAAGACCAGAAGAAAAAATACCAACAATAAAAGCTATAACTGCAAAGAAGATGTTTCCTGCACGAGGACGTAGAACCTTTATTATGGTAAATTTGGCATTTGAAAAATCAGGAAAGATTATTGTTAATCCAGTTCCAACCGGTTTATCAGGTGCAATAACTACATTGGCAAAAGCTGATGGCTTTATAGAAATCTCTGAGAAACGACAATTCATAGACGAAGGAGAAGAAATAGACGTTTATCTTCTTGGAAAATATGAAAAATAGACTTTTTGGACGATTCTATTTGAAATCTTCTCTATTTTTTATGACATAAGCGGAAGCTATCAATAAAATAATCATGTAAGCAACCAAAGTTATATGAAATAACAGAGATCCACTGAAGGTATACAATTCGATAGAGTTTACAAGAGTGGTTACTCCAAAAGTT
>JARRMB010000066.1:0-10371 GCA_037386325.1 Candidatus Bathyarchaeota archaeon | reverse complement strand
TCGGTTGTTTGAAAATTCTGTTCAGAGTTATCTCTGGATATCGAAGGTTGTGATGTTGAAGTTGATGGCTTCTGCTTCTCTTTTTTTCGTTCTTTTGGTCTTTCGCAAAAATCAAGCAAGCTCGCAGTCATTTTATTTTGATCCATAAATGGTATATCAATTATCTATTAAAAAATATTTGATACAGCTTTTACAAGTCTTTTCATTAGGCTTTAACTCGAGAGAAATTTTTTTCAGGTTCAAAATTTCTTGGGGACGGCTTTGGATAGAACAAGATAACTCCTGAAGCTCAAAAATCCAACTATAAAGATCTTTTTGTGTTTCAACCATTTTGTGACCCCAAATGAATTTAAACTAATTTATGAGACTGCGGATAACTAGATTTGAAAAACGAAGAGACTTTCATAGGGTTTGAATATTATCATAAACCCTAAAATCCTTCAAACTTGAACGGTTGAAGTGCAATATTAAAGGCAACAGTTTTACCACCATGTTTGCGTTCACATTTAACGGTTACAGTGTTGCCATCTTCACTTATGAAGACAATTTTACCTACATGTCCAGCTTCTTGATGAAAGATACTATGAACTGGAATTTTCATTCTATCTCCAATTTTTACGTTTGCCATTCTATTCCCCAATCCTTTAACCTATCTGTGATCCAAAATTAGCCATATTATTATTTTCGGCTAATTTTTGATAAGTTAAAGTTACTATTTAAACATTGTCTGAATAAATATTCTAACCTAGTTAATTTTTTTCAAACAATCAAACGAGATCATAAAAGAAGTTTTTGAGAACTAGTGAAAATTAAAAAAATTTCTCCAGCATTGAAATTAAAAATCAGATATTAAGCAAAGAGCTTATCAGGAAGTGTACTAATGATAAAGTGAAGGAAAACAAATGCCTAGAGACCCAGTATGCGGTGTAATTTTAAACGAAAAAACAGCTAAATATAAGATTACTCATGACGGCGAAAAATATTATTTTTGTAGCGTTAAATGTAAAAAGAAATTTAAAAGAAACAGAAGTAAATTCGCCGATAGATAAAACCTTTTAGCATTGTTATGAAGTATAATTACCAAATCTGAAAAATAACAAAAAAATTAAAATCCTGTTTCTTTAGTTATTTGAATTTCACCTGAGTTATAAAATCAAAAATTAATCTAATTTTAAAAGAATTATAGAATTAACTGAAAAGGAATATCAACTAATAAATTTTAAAATAGATTTTTTACAAACTTCTTTTTGTATAAATCTCGATATTTCTTATATTCAGGTAAAAAAAGTTAAGGAAAATAAAAAAATAAATGACAATCTTGTTTCAAGTTTAAAAATCGCAATTAACTAGAAAACATAAGAATCCTTATCTAAAACTTGATAACATCACAAGATTTACGAAGGGGCCGTCGGCTAGTTTGGTCTAGGCTCTGAGCCTCGGACGTTCGGGACCCCGGTTCAAATCCGGGCGGCCCCACCTTTCATCCAAAGATTACTATTTTTTTGAACGATTAGCAATTTCTTTAGCTACAATAACACCCGAAGCGGAGGCTTGAATTAGGCCTCGACTAACGCCTGCACCATCTCCAATTGTAAAGAGGTTTTGTATTTTTGTTTCCAGTTGATCAGTCAATTCAAGTCTTGAAGAATAAAATTTCACTTCAATTCCATAAAGTAAAGTATCATTCGAGTTTACTCCTGGAGATACTTTATCCAAAGCTTCAAGCATCTCCTTAATATCAGAAAGATATCGGTAAGGCAGAACGAAACTTAGATCTCCGGGTGTTGCATTCTTCAAGGTTGGAACACACAAGCTACGTTTTATTCGTTCCTCAGTTGAACGTCTCCCAGCCTTAAGATCACCTAATCTTTGAATTATTACTCCTCCGCTGAGTAAATTAGATAGACGTGCGATATATTTTCCATAAGCAATTGGTTCTCTGAAAGGTTCAGTGAAAGAAGTGCTCACCAGAATGGCAAAATTTGTATTTTTTGTTTTACGTTCAGCATAACTCTGTCCATTAACTGTTAAAACTCCATCATAAGATTCAGTAATGACTTCACCCAAAGGTGAAACACAAAAAGTTCGAACTTGATCATCAAAAGATTTAGAATGGTAAATCAATTTTGGCTCATACAAAGTCTTAGTTAACTCTTCCATAACTGCGGCCTGAAGTTCAACCCTGACACCAATATCCACAGGATTGTTTAAAGTTTTTAAACCAAGAACTTCAGCTTCTGTTTTCAACCACTCTGCACCAATTCGACCTGGTGCTACAATTACATATTTTCCATAGAATTTTTCACCTTTCGTGGTTTCAACGCCTTTAATCTTACAATCCTCAACTAACAAACTTTTAACGTCAGTACGGACCCGAATATCAATCCTATTTTCAAGATGATTTCGCATCTTACGAAGAGTCTCAGCACATTTTTCTGTTCCCATATGCCGAACTTTTTGTGAAACAAGTTTCAATCCAGCAAGCGAGGCTTTCCGTTCAATTTCATCAAACTTTTCTGGACCAACACCATAGAGATGCTTAGTTGCTCCAAATCTTATATAAACACTATCGACGTACTTTAAAAGATCCCAAAGCTGCTCGTCAGTACAATATTCGTTTAACCAACCACCAACTTCAGTAGATAAAGTAAGTTTTCCATCACTAAAAGCACCCGCACCTCCCCAACCAGCCAATAAGGAGCAGGGATCACAATTTAGACAACCTAAACCTCTACTGGAAGGACATTTTCGTTGATCAATTGCTTGACCTCTATCTAAAAGCAGTATTTTAAGGTCCGTCTTGTCAGCTAATTCAAGAGCTGAGAAGATTCCGGCTGGACCTGCGCCCACTATTATGACATCGAAATTCATTAAGACTTCCTCCAGAAATCCAAAACTACATAGAATAAGTGCAATATATGTGTTAGCTGGAAAACAACAAAATAATGAATTATTTATAAAACTGATAAAACTCAAATAGATTTGTGTTAAAGTAATAGATTAAAATTTTGAATTCGCCAAGCAATATTAAAATATATTCTAGCTTTGATTTTTCTTCAATATTTTCTCCAAAAGTGTTTTGAGAATAGGCGCAGCTTCTTGTTCGTTAATAGTTCTTAAAAAGACTGAGACCAATCCAATTTTCTGGGTTTGCTTTGCAAAAATTTCAGCTAAAATTCTAGAAATCATGGTATTCCTATCACCCAGCAAAATTGAAGAAATAACTGGACCAACCAATTTGTGCTGTTGGGGCATAGCAACAGCTAAAGTTCCCAATCGATCTGTACTTTCACTCATCATGATAATACCGGCATTTTCTGTTTCCAAAAAAGTCGCAAAAAAAGTTCTACCTTGCTCAACTAACTCATCTTTTATTACAATTCCTTTAAACAAAAACTCTCCCAACTAATTTAATAAATTAATAAACATATATTTAGTATTTTAAAACAAATTTTTTAAAATTATTTCTGAAAAATGAAACAAAAACTTGATTCAAAATTTATGCATAAAGTTGAATATTTCTCGGTAATTTCTTACCGGTTCTTCCTGCAATTTTTATAGCAGATAAAGAATCTCTTAAAACTCGACGGTTGAAAGATTTATGCTGGAAACCTTTTTAGATTCTTCATAACGAGGATGGCAGCATTCTCCATGGTCGTGGTCATTGTTTCTAAGACTTTGTTATCGCAAAGAATTGCTATTCCACATGTTTCGCCAGGATCAACTCCGATGACCACTTCACTGTATTGTTTTTTTCCACTAATTATCAAAAGAGCTTCATCTAAAATTGACTCAGTATTTGATTTATTATCCAAGAATAGAATATTTGGATGTAAAATCATTTTACTTTCTTCTTTTGTAGTCAAGACAACTTTGATGTTAAAGGGAATAGGATCCCAAGGTTTGAGGCTTAGAAAAGATAATTTTTTTCTACAAAGTTCATTTACAAATTTGTAATAAATCCTTCCGTTAACTGTTGCAACTGCAATTTGGATTCTCATAAGATAACTTTCCATTTTCTAAGAGAAATTAGTTGATAATTATGTAGTATATGTTAATACTTCTGTTTTTATTAAGTCTTAAATAGATTATGAAATTCAATCTCAGAAATCAGGGAGAGAGAAGGCTTATAATTCCTGATATTATATTTCGCTTCTTGTAAGAAGGATGGAAAGCTTCATTCAAACGGGTTGTATTTCGCTGGACAAACTATTAGGAGGCGGATTCCCAACTGGAAGTTTATCGCTCATTTATGGAGAGGCAGAAACAGGGAAAACATCTCTTGCCATTCAATGTGTAGTTAATTGTGCTAGAAGAGGATTCAAATCGCTTTTTATCGACAATGATGGGACCTTTTCTTATGAAAGATTATCACAGATAGCTGAATATGATTACGAAAGAATTTCTCCTCTAATTATTATAATTCGACCCACCACATTCCAAGAACAAATCAAAGCGATAGATCATCTAGAAAAAGTCATTAGTCAAAAATTTGGTCTAGTAGTTGTCGATACTCTAACATCGTTATATTGTGTTGAAACAGATTCTAAAAAAGAAACCTTTGCTGTAAACCGTGAATTGAATAGGCAATTAGCAGTTTTGACCCAAATTGCAAAAACCTTGGATCTAGCCATTATTATTAACAGTCAGGTCAGGAGTTTTCCTGTCAAAAACAAAATTGAACTTAAACCTGTTGCAATGCGGGTTCAAAACTTTTGGTCGGATATAGTAATTGATATGAAAAAAACAGGCCAAACCAGAGTTGTGCAGGTAATTCGTGAAAAACATCCTAAGATTAATGGAAAAGGAGCAATTTATGTGAAACTAGATAACAAAGGGATAACAGATTACAAGCATTAGAATTATTTAGTTCAGAAGATAAAAAAAGAAGGCAAAATCATGACGGTAATTGAAAATATTGCAGTGGCATTGTGGTTTATTTTTCCAGCATACTGCGCTAATGCTGCACCCGTAATTTTCGGAGGCGGTAAACCTATGGATTTTGGAAAGACCTTTTTTGATGGCAAAGTTGTTTTAGGAGCTCATAAAACATTCAGAGGTTTTCTGGCAGGTATTATTATAGGAACCGTGGTAGGAATAGTTCAAACAATTTTATACAAGAACTTTCTTTTTCAACAATTCGGAGATCAGTTCCAATACAGCATATTACTTGGATTTGTTATATCTCTAGGAGCCCTGAGCGGAGACCTGATAGAGTCTTTTATTAAACGCCGATTAAATCGTTCTCCAGGAAGTTCCCTTCCAATAGCAGATCAAATTGACTTTATTTTGGGTGCTTTGCTTTTTTCAATACCTATTTCTGCACCTTCGATTATAACAGCTTCAATAATTCTTGTTATCACAATACCAATTCATTTGTTAATAAAAATCGGAAAAAGTTAACCGAATAATGTAGCAATTCTTTGTTCAACTAAGAAATATGCTATAAGAATCATTGCGCAACCAATAAGAAGAAATCTATAGGCTTGTCGAGGATTGTATGCATATTTTGTGCTTCGATAAGCAATTATAAAACCGACAAATCCTAAAGCATACAGAATCATTACAATTAAACTTCCTAAGATAAACTGATCATTTAGACCAGGGTAAAAAGCCAGGACTTCTCCACTTTGAGCTATATAAGCAACAAGAGGTTTAACCAGAAAATCATAAACTCCGCCACCCATTAGAAATACTGTAACCCCCACAACAATAATACTTACAACAAAGAGAGAGGGTTTTGCAGTAAGCAATCTCTCATAGGCTTTTTGGATTGAGAAAGTGAAAGATGATAATCGCTTATTGAAACCGTTGGCCATATTATTCGTCCCTGTTTTCATTATTGTTGTTGAACTGCTGTTCAAACATCTGTTTATCAATCTCGGTATCTACTTTTAAATATTCGCTTCTTAGCATATCACCTGTGATGGAAAACCATAAAAACTAAATCAATTAAAAATAAGAAAAATATCCTTTTTTATTCCAGTAATTGGATTTGGTTTGCGTTGTTTCGTAATATATAAATAGTTTGTAACGTTTGTATTTCGATCTAAAACGGCTGTGAGATATTGCCTCAAAAGGTAATTTGTGAAAAATGTGGTTTTGTTCTTTACGAAGGCTCAGAATTGAAACCACCTGATGAAATAATTCAAAATCATGATGGCAAATGCTCAAAATGTGGTAAAAAGATTTCATTTATCCCAAAAAAAGTTGAAGTTAAATCAGCAAATAAATCTGGCAGAAAACGTTGAATTACTGAAAACCCACAATAAACAATAATATTTTGTGTGACAATAAAAATTAAGTGCAGTAAATGAATTATATTTTTTAAAGGAAAGTGAAAAGTATGGCAAATTGGGTTTGTATGAAGTGTGGACATAAATGGATAATTGAAGGAAAAATTGAACCGAGACAATGTCCAATTTGTGGTTCATGCACGATATATGTTCCAAAAGTTATTAAAATAAATTAGAAAAAAATGTGAGTTTGCATAAAAAATCTTCACTTTGTTTAGTAATCTAACGTAAATTTTTACTGATTTTCGGGTATTAACTAAAAAGTTAAAATATTTCTCATAACAAATGTTGTGTAAAAACTGTGGAAATACCACAAGAAAGATAAAGGTTCAGTGCTTTGATTCACGAGATAAAGGTTCATGGTGGATAATGAATGTTTAAAGATAAAGCAGTTAATACTTTGACAAGCATTGGAGCTCTGCGACTTCGAATTTCTCACTCTTCTTTGATTCATATTTCTTTATTAGCGCTTATTCTAGTTATCGCAGCAACTGTCAGATTGCTCCCTTTGCGGTGGGGTTTTGACCTCTCAGAATTTGACCCACATATGCATTATCGTTTAACTAGTTATATTGTTGATAATGGATTCTTTGCATGGAGATCTTGGACAGATACAATGAGCTGGTATCCATATGGACTAGATGTTTCATCAGCGATTTTACCTGGATTAGCTACAACAGCAGCAGTTTTCTATCAGATAGCTAATGCATTAAACCTAGCACCTGGACCAATACTTAGCTCAGAAGTTTACAATCCGTTAACTGCAGATCCAGTTTTCAATTTTGTCGTTATTTTTCCAGTAATTATGGCTACAATAACGGTATTGGTGGCGTATTTTGTAGGAAGAGATATTGGAGGCAAAGAAGTTGGACTTTTTTCTGCTTTTTTCCTCGCCTTAAGTTCGCCGTATATTAGCAGAACCTCTCTTGGATTCTTTGATGATGAAACTGTAGGGATCTTAGGCATACTTTTATTCATGTTCTTCTTTCTTAGGTCAATAGATCCAGAAAAATCTAATAGAAATAGTTTTATTTATTCAATTGCTGGAGGACTCTCCTTAGGATATCTCTTTTCTTGCTGGGGAGCAGCCAGGTATCCTCTTGGGATTACTTTAGTTTTTGTTCTCGTTCTGTTGATTCTAAAACGTTACTCAACTCGTCTCTTCATGTCGTACACAACAACATTTGTTGTATCACTTTTAATTGCAATCACTGTTCCAAAGCTGGGGGTAAATTTTCTTACCGAACCTACAGTTTTAGCAGTTTTGGCAATGTTTTTGATTCTATGTATTTTTGAATTTTCTAGCCGAATAAAAAACAGTAAAAATAAAATGTTGTTTGTTTTTGGGTTTTTAGCATTAATTGTTATCTTTTTCGTGGTACTTTCAAGCCTTGGTTTGATTGGATCATTAGCTGATAAGTTTATTGCTGTAATCAATCCTGGCGCGAGAGTAGGTGAGACTTCAATACAACAACTTGTGCAATCTGTACAAGAACATAGACCAGCCACTTGGGGATCATTTTACTATGATTTAGGTATTGGAGTATTATTCATACCTGTAGGACTATATTTTGCATTACAAAATCCAACAAATCGTAATATTTTCCTAGCAATATTCGGAATTACAGCGATATATTTTGCCGGATCTGTAGTACGTCTAACATTACTTATGGCTCCGGTAGTTAGTATTCTCTGGGCATTAGCTTTGGTTCAAGTTGTAAAACCGTTTGCTACAATTTTACGTGAAGGACCAATAATTCACCGACGCAAAATGCGATTTAGACCTCACGTGGGAAAGGAATTTAGTGCAGCATTCATCATTTTGATGTTTCTATTATTGACAATTACATTCGTACTCCCCAGCGCCGGTTCATCGTTCCCAAGAGTTATAGATAGAGCTTATTCACCTACTACAATTGCTGCTTCAAGTTTACCTCTTAAACCAGGTGAACCAGTAAGTGATTGGCTAGATGCATTAAACTGGATGAGAGTCAACATGGAAACTGATGATGTTGTTGCAGCATGGTGGGATTATGGATATTGGATCACAGCTATTGCAAATAAGACAACTCTCGCTGACAATGGAACAGGAAATACAACTCAGATAGCTTTGATTGGGAAAATGTTTATGTCAAATGAAACAGAGGCTATCGAATTCTTGAAAGAATATAATGTCGATTATGTGGTTGTATTTCAAACATTCAGAGATGATGGTAGCGACGCTGTATATGGAGATGAAGGAAAATGGAGATGGATGGCACGAATTCCTGGGTTAAATGACACTCAATATGGAAACTACAGCCTAGGAGTCGATTGGACAGATAACAATGAGGATGGACAAATAGGAAGCGACGAACTACTGGTTAATGAAATGGGAAATAGCACGGTCTTGTATAAATTGATGTATTATGCACGAGATATGGTTCTGAATTCAGTCTCAAACATTCAACTAGAGCATTTCGAGGAAGCTTACTTTTCGCAGGAAATCGGTGCAACACCAGAATTTAGAGATTCACAAGGATACTTCATACCAATGGTATGCGTATACAAAGTAATTTATGACTAAATCAAGAGATGTAGGTTATTCTTTCTTCTTCGACTCTTCTCATCTTTTGAACGTACTTAACTCTACGTTTCTCAATATCCTTCATTCTACCGAGGATCTTCTTTGAGCGTTCGATTTCTTCATCTAATCCCTTTAAATTAACTTTGACTTCTAAAATTCCCTGAAGAACCTCAATTATACTCTTTGCTGTCCTGGGATCCGGCAAATATCCTCGAGTTTCACCCAAAAGGCAAACTGCTTCAATACATCTAAATTTAGATAGACCCAACAGCAAACCTGCTGTACCAACAATTGGAGTTCCTGCCTCACTAGTTATAGCTTTGGCTTCTAGAGCTTTATTTAGAAGTTCAGTATTAGTTGACACAACCACAACGTGGGGATTACCATCAAATTCGTTTCTATATCCACCAAGGGTTATGATCGTTTTCACTTTTTTCTTTTCTGCAAAATCAAGGATTTTGTTGGCTACCTCAAACTGACCTTCAATTGTTTGGGCTTGACTATCTCCAGTTAGAAATATGAGATCATTTTTTCCAGCCTTATTTTTCCAATAAGAAAATTCACCACGGAGGAGTCTAGCGCCCCCTTTATTATCTACAAGAACGTGGTAAGGAAAATGTGGAGAATGTAAGGTTGCTAATTTTTTTCCTTTTAATTTTTGTGTCAGGTATTGAGTAGCTATATTTCCAACCATACCTAACCCGGGGAGCCCTTCAATTAAAATGGGATCAATTAATTCTATATCATCAATTTCTTCAATCACTGTTTCTTTCATTTTGATCTAATCCTTTCATTGATCTTCGATATTTTGCATATTTATCATCTGGAGAGAACTTAGCGGGATGTGGAATTTTTACAATTCCTCCGCAATAGGGGCAGATTTCTTGGTTAAGTGTATAATTTAAGCACTTTATACATTTTCTTAATAACCAAACCATCTACCTCACCAATCTACAAACTTATTCAATTATTTGAAATATTCAAATCTACATGGAATACCTCACCTATTTACGTTTTCCAATAAAAATGATAGGGTAAATTATGAATCATTATTACCAAAAAATTAGTGAATAAAATTTCGAAAGCTAGATATCTAAAGATAGTTGCTCTGTTTTTATGTTACAGCTTTGACACTTTCTGTGACAGCATCAATTCTTTTTAAATTATTAAGAATAACATTTAATCGATAGGAACTTTTTCCAATTTTAAAGAGTTGTTTCAAAATATAATCTGGTCGAATAAAAAAGCGCTGATAGCCATCATGTATAAGTTTTTCTATTTCCTTGGTTGGAACGGTATGAGGAGAAACCTCAGACACCATAACTCCTGTTTCCCATTGTTTTTCTTCATTTACTAAACCTTGAGTTTTCAATTCTTCCCATATATCAGTTCCAGGAAAGGCTGCTAAAATATTAAATTGTGGAATATCAACTTGCAATTTTTGAGCAAAATTGAGAGTATTTTGGATTTCATATGACGTTTCATAGGGAGCACCTACAATAAAAGAGG
>JARRMB010000065.1:0-6101 GCA_037386325.1 Candidatus Bathyarchaeota archaeon | reverse complement strand
CTAAAAGGTTAATTGAAGATTACAACAATCGTCAAACAGCACTTGAAATCCTCGAACTTGAAGATGACAGATATGTAATGCAACTTAAAGCAAATTTCACAAATAAAGTTAGAAAGTTGGCTACTAGGCCGTTACTTTCAGCGGGTCCACTAAAAACTTTGTCATACATTGCCTTTAGACAACCTATTCTTCAAACAAAAGTAATAGATGTTCGAGGCCATCATTCTTATGGTCATCTGAAAGAATTAGAAGAAATGGAGCTAATTACTCGCGAAGGAAATGGAAAAAATAGAACACTAAAAACAACACAGTTTTTCGCAGACTTCTTCGGGTTAAGCCATGATATGAAAACAATGAAGCGCCAACTCAAAACAGTTTTCCAAGATTATAACAAACCAGAAACGAAAGTTAAAATTAATTCAGAATAATCAACATTTAAGATAAGCTTATATGTTAAGTTTTGCTACTGTCATCGACACCTATGAGATGATGTAAGCTTGTCAGTATGGCATGGAGATCAACATAAACGCAAAGATTCTGGCGGAAGAAAAATAGTAAATCGAAAGAAAAGAAGATATGAAAAAGGATTCTTTCCAGCAGAAACAACCTTAGGTAAACAAAAAAGCAAAAGTATCCGTAAACATGGAGGAATCGAAAAAGTTAGACTTTTAGCTGTAAATCAAGCAAATATTTCTGATGCTTCTGGAAAAACTGAAAAAGTAGAAATTATTCGAGTAATAGAGAATCCAGCTAACGTAGACTATGATAGAAGAGGAGTAATTACAAAAGGAACAATGATTTTAATGTTTTACCTTTAGATTCAGTTTTGGTTAACATTAGAAGACCACTTTTTCGATATGCTGTGCTAGGATGGGCAGCATCAAACACAGTTTTGGATTGAAAACCTAATTTCTTAGCAGCTATTTGAAGTTCTTCCAATTTGGGAGAAGGAACAGAAAGTTTTTTTGAAACTTTTCTACCCTCAGATCGGGTTTTAGTGGAATCAAAGTAGACTGCCCATAGAAAAATATTATTTTGTTTTCTCATAACTGAACCAAATTTTCTATCGGTAAGGTATATTTTATTAGTTTTGGTACTACCAATTCAACAGGGAAAAATTAAAAATGTAACGCAATATAATAAAATTATTTCCAATATATTTTATTATTTATATTAATAATTCATATAAAAATTTTTCCAATAATAAAAAAATATTAAAAATAAGCATTAATACAGCAATTCAATTTAACTACTCAGAAACGTTTAAATAAAACGATCCGTGTGAATCTTAGGTTTTGTGAGGGGAAATAAAGATTTTAAATAGAATCGGTTACGTCCTTCACGTAAGCAATACAAAAAATTTGATTTTAAAAGCAGAAAATGTTCCCCGAATTGGCGATCAAGTCACAAATGAAAAACTTAAAACAATTGGAATTGTTTTTGACGTCTTTGGCCCCACAACATCTCCTTATGTTGCTGTAAAACCTCACATCCAAAATCCAGAACAATATGTGAACCAAATTCTTTACACAACATCATCTAGAAATAGAAGACAAAAAAGGAGAAAAAGATGACAAAAGAGAAACTCCCAAAACCATCAACAATTCAAAAATGTCCGGAATTATAGCATCGGTTTTAACTGGAGAACGAAAAACTCAAAGAGAAATAGCAGAAATAGCCCAAGTAACAGAAGTAACAATAAGAAACAGATACAAAGAATTAGTAGAGCGTCTGCAATTCATAATATATCTTTAAATTCAATCTTTATTTTTTGAAATTTTGATTTTTTGTTTGTTTTCTAGAGCAAATGCATTACAAATAGTAGAAATTTCCTATATCGGATATGTTCCACAGATTCTGCAGAAACCAATTTTTGTTTTTACATGTCCTTTACAGTTGGGGCACTTTTTACCTTCAGGATCATTAAAAACTTTTGAGGGTTTTCCAAAATTCTCTCTAAAAATCTCGTAGTATATCAATTGCTCTTTTGAAGTAAGTATTACATCGTCTCTATCTTGATAAAAGCCCTTCTTTTCCTCATAATAATCGTCTGTAACCTCATTGTTGAAATAATCAGGTAGAACCCAAGTTCCAGTACCTTGTTCTAATGGAGCCTTAGATCGCCAAATTACTTCAGTAGGAATTAAGTCTGAATATGCTTTTCGAAGAATCCATTTTCCGTATTTTTCACCATTTTCATAGTTCACTTTCAGTTCAACTGGAAGATTCTTTGCATATTCCATGAATAACGGGTCAAGGTAGGGAGGTTTTACTGTTACCCCGATTGATTTTCCCATCGGTATCGAAGAGAATGTCATTTCCCCCCACATATCAGATAGAGCTTTAACAAATTCGGTTTCCGATAAATGAAATTGCCAAGGATAACCAAAAAGCTCGTCTAGAGCATCTCCGGTAAGAACACTTTCAATTCCTTTTCTTTTTGCTACTTTTAATCCAATATATGCTGGGACAGTATTTCTAACATCCATCGGATCAAAAGTTTTCAGCACTTTGACAACATCTTTTGCAGCATCAACTGCTTCTTTTATATCAAAAATATAGAATTCATGATTCAAATCAAGAAAATCGACCATCTTTTTCACATATTCAGTGTCTTTTGGTTTTCCTTGTTTGAAAGAAACGGTAATAGCTTTTAGATCTGGATTAAATTTTACTGCTTCGAAAGCTATTATACTTGTGTCAGTACCTGCTGAAAATAAAATACCTTCAGCCATATTCCGTTCTACCACTTTGTTAACCAAAGAACGAGCTTCAGGTAACAATTTATCTAAGTTTATATTTTTTGAGTTCAAATTATTTTCCTCTAAACAAAATCTTTTGAATAATAAATATTATTTGATCATTTATTTTTCCTTTAATTGTAAGAATTCTTAACTACATATGTTTGAAATACACAAATTATTCATTTTGATTTTAGTATAAATTCGTTTAAGCTGGGTTTCTTTTCTCTGTATGTTTTTCAAACCCCTAAGCCCTCACACATTCAGTTTAATTCAAAGATATTATAAACAGATATATAAAAATTATGTGAAAATGAATGAGTGTTCGTAAAATAGAATAAATGTTGAAATTATTTATAAATTTACATTAAATCAAGAAAAAATTTAAAAATGGATCGGTTCCAAAAAGTTACAAACTAAGAATCTTTCCACGATTAAACAATCAAAATCTTCCTTTGGAAAAATCATTTAATCTCAAGAATAAATCATAAGAATGAGAGAGACTTCTAATTAAAATAAGACCGATAAAGACAATCAAAACATTAACAATAAAAAATTCTATTAATTAAAAAGTAAACTATTATTGAGGCTAAAAATTGTCAGAATGCCCTGAATGTGGATCATTGGTCAACAATCCAAACAAAACCTGGTCAATGGTTGGTAACCCAAGCAATAACGGTGAACGGTTTAAACTTACATTAGGAATATTCAACTGTTCAAGTTGCAACAGAAAATTTCGGGCCGTTGTAAAAAAAGAGAGAATAACACTCAGTGGTATAGTTAGAGAAATCAAAGTGATTGAAAAAGGACTTGAACAAACATTAAGTGATTTACGGGCAAAGATTAATGAACTGAAGAACGAAAGAGCTGAATTACTTAATGAAATAGAAAATCTCAAGATAGTTGGAGAAAAGAAAACTAAAATTCTTGAAAATGAGGTGGCTTCACTTCGAGAAGAAGTAATAGGTCTTAAAGAAACTTTAGAAGGACTTGAATAACCGAATAGCTAAATAACAAATAATTTTAAAGTAAAAGAAATTTTTATTTCAAATAAAAAGGGCACCTAGATTTTAGGGATTTTCTTTATTACGTGAATCAAGTATTAATCGTTTTTTTACTAAATCTCGAACTTCGTCATGAAATTGAGGGTCGTTTTCAAGTTTAAGAAAAGCACTGCTTAATTCTTCAAATCCTGATGGAATATCCACTTTTAAAGTAATGAAAGGTTTTCCCATTGCCATCTCAAATTTTCTCTTAGCTTCTTCATAATCAGATTCAGGGGTTTTTTCTCTGGATTCGATCCATTTCTTTACCAAAATCTTTCACATCCATAAATTAAATCTAATAATTAAATAAATGCTTGCAAAACCCAATTGAATAAGTGATGTTATCACACCTGCTTTTGTGAATTCTCCAAAACTTAAAGAGATGCCTTCACGTTTCAGTGCACCAACACCCATCATGGTCACCGCGCCACTTAAAGGAGTAGTTGCGCCTCCTAAATTTGTTCCTAAAATCAAAGCTGACCACACAGCTCCCGAACCTAATCCAGAAACACCTCCAATTAAGGGTGAAAATGTTAACGCAATAGCTATATTACTCACAAAACCGCTAGCAAGACCACTAAACCATAATATTGATAAAGTCGCCCCGAACTGATTTTGCCCTAGAGTTTGGAAAAGTTGTTGTGAGAGATCATCCAAGAGTCCTGAGCTTTCTAAACCTCCGACAACAAACATGAAACCTGCAATAAAAAATATTGTCTCCCAATCCAGTTTTTTAAAAATCTCTGCTGGATCTGCACCACTAAGGGCCAAAGCTAATACTGCACATCCCAATGCTACAGCTTCTGCTCCAACTCCGAGATTTTCAAGAGTTAAGAAAAGACCAATTAAAAGGATAAGAATTAAAATTGAACGATAAAATAACTTCTTATTTTCTACACTTTCCCATGGATTATAATCAGGTAATTCTTTTTTCTCTCCAAGTCTTGATCTAAAAAGCATAAACAAAGCAAAAATTGTTAAACCCCAAAGTACAATTTCACAAATAGCTAAGTAACCGATAAATGTAGTAAAACTCAGGCCAGCTTCAAGACCAATTATCATGTTAGATACTGAACCGATCAAAGTACTGGTTCCACCCAGATTTATCATTATCATCGCAGAAATAAAGTATGGAACCGGATCATAACGCAACAATTTGGTTATAGTAGCCATTGCAGCAGCAATAAGAAGCATCGCAGTAGGATCACTCAGAAATACTGAAACAACAGCAGAAATCAAACAAATTGAAATAAAAAGAAGAGTGGGATTCCCACCAGAAATTTTAACAGCATATAAAGCCCCAAAACTAAATAATCCACTCCGTTCAGCGACTTCCACAACAATCATGACGCCCAACAACAGAAAGATTAAACGGATGTCAATAAATCCCAAAGCGTTATCATAGGTGAACACTCCATAGAGGAGCCCAAACCATGCAGTAAGTAAAGCTCCAATAAGAGCTCCGACAGATAAAGGAACGATCTTAGTTGCAGAAAGAAGAATTGTTAGAAGGTAAACTAGGATGAAAATTATTTGAACTTCGTCCATTTTACTCCCTATTCTTCATTTTATCAGTCATTTTAGCTAAGCCATCTGCAACAGATTCAGCTTTTCTTTCAACAATACGATATAATATGCGACCAATATCATAAATTAAAATTAGAATCATTCCAAGAGCAATATATGTTGTAGCCATTGACAGAGGATCTCCAACCCCAGGTTCTAAAGTGTTTATTAAAGGGAAAATAGCAGTTGTCACCAGAATAATTACAATAATAAATATAAGATCTCTAGCAGCCCTTTTTGGAGATCTTTCTTCTTTTATCCCCAATCTTTTAACAAATATATCAGTTAATATGTCACTCAAAACTAACGCATCTGCTAAAGCTCGAATTAAGAATATAGCAGTGAAAATTAATGCAATTGTACCAATCAAAGTACCAGCATTAATATTAAGACCAGGAAGATTAATGCCTTCCATTGTAGTAGGAACAAAGGTGTTTATCAAATAGAATATAAAAGCCATTATTAGACTCATAGTCAATCGAGGAAATCGGTTTCGAATTTCCTCACCGATCGGTTTCCCAACCAAGCATTTAATCTCCTAAATTTATTGTATGTTTATTGATTCGCAAATATTAACAATATGGATAATCAATAAAGTCAAATCTTCAAAAAAATTGAATCAAATCGTGGTTATAATCACACTGTAGAAGTTATCGGATTTAATTAAAAAATTGAGAATAATTAAGTGAATTTTGCATAGTTCAATAAAACTTTTTTAGAAAAAAACTAATAAAAAAGCCATTTGAAC
>JARRMB010000064.1:12849-17812 GCA_037386325.1 Candidatus Bathyarchaeota archaeon | reverse complement strand
CTCACAGCAAATCCGTATAATATTTATTCTGTTTTCATATCACTTTACTTTTCTAAATGTAAAATCCTTATGGATCTTACACAAGTTGCAGTTGCTTATTGAAAAAGTTTAGAAGTTGATGAACTATACACATTAGACCGACGGTCAACAACAACTTCACAAATAACCAGCTTCAGGGGGGTAGTTTGAATTCATCGAATACTTGGGATGATGGTTATCCTTCTGGTGGAAACTATTGTAGCGTTTATAATGGAATAGACAACAATGGAGACGAAATCGGGGATATCCCATACATTATTGGCGAAAATAACCAAGACAACTATCCATTTATCAATCCAATAGATATAGAAACAATTCCAGAGTTTCCATCATGGACAATTCTTCCACTTTTCTTGATGACTGCTCTGATTATTCTATCGTATAGAAAGATTTTGAGAGGCTTAGTTGTCTAGCTAAAGAATTCTTTGACGGGCAGAATTATTCCAATTAACCAGAGTATTATTAGCACAATGTTAAATGGAAGCATATATGAAGGTAAAAGATTTCCGGCAATGTATACTATGACAAGTTGTCCAATTAATGCGATGCCGCCTATTACCAACTGGGTGTACCAAGCCCATTTTTCTCCTTTTCTATAGGGCAGTAACGCTATGATAGCGGCCATCGAAGTGGTTCCAAACATGTACAGTCCAGTGAATTGAAATAGAAGGGTAATTTGATTCAATACATTTGGATTAAAAGCACGAATCTGTGTAACAGTTACTCCAAGCAATGCCTCATCTATTGGAACCAAGAAATCTTGTAAGGCGTATATTATGCCTATTATATCCACAATGGCTATTAATCCGGCTGCAATATCCAAGTTTTTACTCATTTTAATCACCTCCCAACATTTCTTTAAACTATTCTATCGATTTCAATTTCTATACCTTCGGCATTAGTTCTTTGAAACGAAAAACTTTGGTTTTGTCTTTGTCTAGAATGATTTCTCCTTTCTGAGAGCTAAGATAGGCAGTGATTTGGCCAAGAGCAATCATTCCGGGAATTACCTTAAAGGATTCAGGCAAGGCACTTTTTATTCCTAAACGACCCAGATTACAACACAAGGAAACTGCTAAATCAGAATTCTGGCAAGCCTTGGCTATTTTATTTCGTCCTTTTTCTGTCATCCAACAAAAAGGATTACTGGCGAGAGGACCATAAATATTAACGCTTGCAGATTTTCCTTTACTTTCTAACAGATCCTTAATCCGATTAGCCTCTTGAGTAACAGCGTAAGGAGTGTACTTTATTCCACCAAATGATGTTTTTCCAATAACTGACATACCTTTAGAAAGAGCTATGCTTTGATTTGCACAGTAGGGACAACCAAATATTGAAACAGACTTTGCTTCTCCAACTTGTTGTAGAAGGTAATCATCACTAACAAGTTCACTATAACTTGTCAAAAGACTTCCCCCATGAAGTTTTCAATTATTTTTATTAAAATAACTTGTATTAAAGCTTTTAAAAAGTGTGCCTTCACAAGCAAGTTGTTCAAAGTTTGGGTTTGGCGGTTATAAAATTTTAACCTCACACCCAAATCCGAGGTTTGTTGAAAAATAAATGATCCTAAAATTTTAAAAACTAATTGAATCAATAGAATTGAGGGGTTAGATAAGAATGGATCTTGTGGTATTACTAATACAGATTATTGTAAGTACAATAATTCTCGCTCCTGTACTTTGGTTAGCTGGAAGAGCTCTAGTCGGTGGAGATAAAGCAAAATTCTTTGATGCTATTTGGATAGTCGTCTTAGGTACAATTATTGGCGCTATAGTCAACGAATTTGTTGGTGGACTGGTTGCAGCCATTATTATGTTTGTCATATGGCTTGCTTTGATCAAACACTTCTTTGATTGTGGCTGGCTGAAAGCGTTCGCAATCGCCATAATCGCGGTGATAATATTCGTCATAATAATAGCAATTCTAGCGATCGTAGGCTTCGGATTACTAGTGTTTGTCCTATAGGGCTACTTGAATAAATAGCCCTACCCTCAATTTTTTTAGGTTAATCTTGATAAGATTTAATTACGAAAAAAGAAATATTTGAATACAAATTGGCAAAAGATTGCTTAATCGTCTAAGTTTGAAAAATTCTGCTAATGACTTAATTAATTAACTAAAACGAGAGCTTAGTGCCAATTATTGAGTTTAGATAGAAAATGAAAGAGAATAAACAAAAACTTGATGACAATATTGATGAAACAAACCTTTCATTAATAGAAGCTGCCCTATACGTTACTGGTCGTCCTTTAGGACTAAAAACATTAGGTTCACTTTTAGAAATTCGTTCCAAACAAACAATGTTAGAAACAGCTAGAAATCTTGTAAATAGATATGCATCTTATAATTCAGCTCTAGAGGTTTTAGAACTAAAAGATGAACGTTTTGTTATGCAAGTAAAAGCTGAATATTCACACAGAACTAGAAGAGTCTCTCAACAACCTAATTTAACCAGTGGCCCACTTAGAACCTTGTCTTATATTGCTTATAATCAACCAGTTCTACAAACAAAAGTTATAGAAGCTCGTGGAGGTCATGCTTATCGGCATCTTAAGTTATTGGAAGAAAACAATTTAATTCTCAGAAATGGAGCTGGACGAACACAAATTATTAAAACCACAGATTATTTTGCAGATTACTTCGGGTTAAGCCATGATTCACGAGCCTTAAAGAGACAAATTAAGAAATTATTCTTCAATGAATAATAACTAATAATAACAATTGTTTATAGACAAAATTAATTATTATTGTGTTTAAGATGGTTACTTGTATACTTTGCAAAAAGACATTCAAATCACAACGAGGATTATCTTTACATCTAACCAGAAGCCATGATATTCAAGGCTCCCATGGACGCCTTTCATTAAATACAATTCAAAAATTCTTTCCATTACTTACAAAGAATAGATGGGCAAAAGCTGAACGAAAATTAAAAATAAAAATGGAAAATGCTGGAGACGACGAATGGATACAAGGATATCTTCATGCTTTAAATGGAATGATAATGGCTCTTAAGGTAAATTATTCTAATCCTGAACCATATATTGTAAATTTAAAAGAGTTTAGCCAAATAAAACTTCAAGAAATAAATAAGTCATTTAACAGTTTATCTAACACTCTTAATAAACAAAATATTTTTGATGCAGCTTATTTTCGAGCTTGGGAAGATTTCACAAAATACACTCTTGATCTAAAAAATTAAAATTGACTCATTTTAATGATGCGAATTTCACTCCATCAAATTTCATATATTATTCCTGAATCGAAGAGCATTGATTTAATATCATCCAGTCCCATATTAGAATATATGATTATTTTTGAGGATAAATAGAATGCTAAAATTAACTGAATTTGAAAATAAAGTATTTGAATTAATAAAAAACCAAGGTGAACTGCAAATCTCCAATATACCTAAGAGGATGTTGGGTGCAATTCCAAATCTTAAAAACGCTGGACTAGTAAAGACTTTCAAGAAACCAACTACTAAGTGGGCTTCAAAGAAGCATACATTCGTTAAAGCCATCGAAAAGTAATCATTTTTTATTTGGCTTTAGATATGTCTCCATGATTTGGTTTATCTTTATAAATAATACTGAGAACCAGTAAATGGGGAAGACGCACACTGGCTTCGTGGGCAACACTGTCTATGAAGAAAAAAATATTGGTCTTTTACAGGAAAAACTATATTGTGTGCGTTTTTATTCCCTTCAAAATGGAAATTTGTATTAATTTTTTATTTTACAATTAACACTGGGCAATGGGCTCTGTCTGCAACTCTATCGCTTACACTTCCTAAAAAGAATTCTTTTATTCCCCCTATTCCTCTGCTTCCCATAACTATTAGATCAAAATTTTCGTTATTCGCGATTTCAATTATTCTATCTGCTGGTCTTCCATTTTCTAGTTGCTTTGTAATCTTGATATTTGGTTTTGCCTCTTTTGCTTTCTTTAAAGCATGTTGAAGAATTTTTTTGTGAGCAGTTTCAATCTCATTCACATACATTACAGTACTTTCAGGAGGAATCATAGGTTGAGTCAAAAAGGTCGATTCAGTAAAAACAATGGGTTGAGCTACAGTTAACAATTTAATATTAGCTGAATATTTTTCAGCCAAATCTAGAGCAAGATCTAATGCCTTATTTGAGTGTTCTGATCCATCAAGCGGAACAAGTATCTTTTTTATCATTATCATCAAATATCCTCAGAAGCTTATTACAATAGATAATCTTCTCATCATTTCTTTATACCTGTTTCTAATCGTAACCTCTGTTAAATCAGCAGCTTCAGCAACTTCTCTTTGTGTTTTTCCCTCTCCAGAAATTATTGACGCTATATAACATGCAGCTGCAGCGATACTTTTAGCTCCTCTTCCAGAAGTCAATTTCTGTCTTTTTGCACCTGAAAGTATCTTGTGAGCAACTCCTTCAGCTATCCCAGTTAACCCCATTTGATTAGATAATTTAGTAATATGCTGATTTGATCTCATAGGAGGAACAAAAATTTTTAAAATCCTTACTAAGAACCTATAATTTGACGCAATCACTTTTTTATCTATACCCGAAGCATTTGACAGCTCTGTTAATGTCCTTATAAGTTTGTTCTGCCTACAAGCTAAATACGTACATGCAGTTGCCATACCTCTAATGGATCTTCCACGTATTAACCCTTGATTTACAATTTTTCTATAAGTTACAGCAGATGTTTCTACAATATTTTTAGCTAAACCAAGACTCTCTGACATTCTATTAATTTCTGACAAAGCCAATGCAAGATTTTTTTCAGTAGAACTTGATACTCTACTACGTTGTTGCCAATTTCGAATTCGATATAATTGCGCTCGTTTTTCAGGAGCAAACCCGCTTATGTCTCGCCAATCTATTTTAGTTGTAAGTCCCTTATCATGAAGCATAAATGTTTG
>JARRMB010000064.1:5763-12729 GCA_037386325.1 Candidatus Bathyarchaeota archaeon | reverse complement strand
TGTCGCGAACAAGTAATGAAGATCCACATTCTGAACATTTTTCAAACGACATTGACGTCAATTTTTTAATCATCACTATTATTACTTACAAAAGTGGACAATTTCGACCAGTCAAAGTCTTCGTCTAAACCAAAAGAGGATAGCAGTTTAGTAATTTGTCGAACCCACTTTTTAATAATTGAAAATTAGTTTGGGCATTTCTTAAGTCTTTCTGAGAACTAAAAACTTCTATAAAAATACAATTTTTGCCTATTTGATAGCTTTAACTTGAAATCTATATTTGTCTTTGTTTTTCATATTACTTAGCAATTAAGCGATTCTACATTAACTGCTATTAATCCTCTTTTTGTTTCTTTTATGTTAAAACGGACTTTTTCTCCTTCTTCGAGATAATTTGTTCCTTTAAGATTTGAACTTTTTACCAAAATTTCTTTCTTTAACATATCAACTGATATTAAGCCACATTGACGATCACTTACCCATTTTTTCACTATTCCTTGACTCAAAAAAACAACCACACTATTTTTTCTTAATATTTCTGTAAATTAAAATGCCCAAGAAAGAAGAATAAGTTTCAACAGATCTGCAAAAATTAACTTACAATAGCCACAAAATCTTATTCAATTGATATGATCTCATGAACTGACAAAGTGGACCATTGCTTGTTAACTGTCAGTTTTTCTAAGCCAAAGCCAAGTTAAACCAACAGACTCCGGATGACTACTTAGCCATTACCCTCGGTTCTGCTCGTTTGATATAATCTCCTGAGAGAAACCATGACTAACACTTTAGTAGTCAACTAAATCTCGCTTTTCTGCCTATGCTTACCCTCTAACTCGGGCAAAAAACATGTGATTTGCGTGTTCTAAATACTTTGTTCACAAAATTCACTTAATGAAGGAAAAAACATAAACAATTTTTAACATATTAAATTGTAAAAAATAATGTTAAATCTATAAAATTTAATTCTTTTATAAAGCATATATATGTAGATAGAGATTTTCCTTCACTTGTACGAGAAAACAAGGTAGCATTGAATACTTTTTATTAAAAATTGTCTTGGGAAACGTCTTCTAGAAGAATGGGAATTAAGAACTAATTTCTTAAAATATAAATTATCTTTTCTCTATTATTCTGATCTGTGAAGAAATATTGGTTCATCAATTAAACAAGAATGGCCGCATGAACGTAATAGCTTGTTGTAAGCTTTTTTCGCTTTTTCTCTCTTTTTTCCTTTAAAATAAAGGATTTCTTTTTCCATTAAATCAATTTGAATTTTTATTGCCTCTTTTTTATCAGAGGACATATTCTCACCTCACACTACTAATAGTATATAGTAAATTATGTCATTAATATTTTATTGACAAAATTATTCCATTATGAATAAGAAATAAGAAACATATTATCCTCTTAAACTGAAATAGAAAAAAATTAAAAATAGAAAGTGTTGAAGGCACTAATTTTTTATGCAGGTCTTAGATATATCGGCAATTGTTTCATAGAAACTTTAATTTCTACACCTTTATTTGTACAACAAGCTTTACCTTTTTGTAATGCAGTAATAGCCAATCGATTCCTAATCGCATTTTTAGCTCCCAATATTTCATTAGCGGCCTCTTTTGTCAATTCAATTTCTAAATGTGTTAAAGCCCATTTCTCTGGATCAATTATTACACCTTTTATTTTTCCAATTTTTGTATCTTCAACAAATAGATCTGCATTAACAATATCTATACTATTAATTTTATTTCACCTCCCTTAATTTTCCTAAGTTTATATTTAGGATTTTTTTCAATAATAATATCTAAATTATATTACATTCAAAGTTTAGATAAATTTTTAGGCTTTTAAGATTTTATTAGAAAATTTTATTATTCTTTTACTATAATTAATAACGGGGGTTTCTTTGAGTATTTGTTCATCTTGCGGACAGGTAGAGACTGCATCCAATCCATTATCTTGTAAAGTTTGTGGAAAAGAAGGTTGCCATGATTGTATGACTTATTTATTTAGCTATTTTCAATACGGTATAGAACCTCAATTTCTTGAAAATTGGTATTGCCATACAAAGCAATGCTATGAGATTTTTGCCCAGAAAATGGAAGAAAATCTTACAAACGAAATCTTTGAAGAACAAAAATTTGGAGTTGGATTATTGAAAACTGTTTTTTACGAGGCATTAAGCAATTCTGATAATCAACTATGGTCAAATAAGAATATGCCAAAATTATTAACAATGGATGATTTTCTTTTTACATATGGAAATCTAGATCTTGTTTCTAGAATAGAAACATTTGGAGCTAACAAGCTAAACAAAAAAAGTAATTTGTTTTCTAAATAAATTTTATAAAATTTGTTTCAAACTTTCTAGGTTAAGTTTTGTGTTTGCACTTTTTTTACCCATTTTTGTTACTTTATTTACAAGACAACCATCTTGACATTGATTACATGAATAACTGGGAATTTCGGGATCGAAATCAGCCATACATTTACGATCCATATGAGTTCTTGCGCAGTGGGGAATAAGCAATGCTTTTGTTTGTGCTTTTTCAAATCTTTCTCTTTGTAAGTTATTTTCGTTCTGAACTTGAATAAAATCTTCAACAAGAGTAATAGCTTCAGCTAAATTTAATCCAGTCATTTTATCGAGCTTGAAAAGTTTTACTAGATTTTTAACATTGACAGTGAGTATTCTTGTTACTCCAGTTTTATATGCTGTTTCAATTAATTGATTAAATTTAGTTTGAGTGATCTTATTTAAATCATAAACGAAACTATAAGGCACTTTAGATCCCTCGTAATTAATCCATATTATATCTCAATGGTTCCATTTTTTTATTCTATAACCAAAATAATATTACAGTATATCTAAAAGATTTTCGTTTTAAACTTAATTAGAACATTTAACAATATTTCAATAATTGAGATAAAATTTGCAACTAAAACTTTTTTTGCGTCTTGCAAGACTTCAATTCCTTATTCCCGGTTTTATGCTTTATTTTTTAGGATATATGTTAGCTATTCTTGGAGGAATAACATTTGATTTTCCTAAGTTCCTATTTGGTTACTTGATTTTTGGTACTGCTCATCTTTCTGTATCGTTTAGTAATGATTATTTTGACAGATATTCTGACAGAAATTCTATTAAGACCACTTTTTCTGGAGGGAGTAAGGTACTAGTTGAGCATCCAAACTTAGAAAAATTAGCATTAAAATCTGCTATAATTCTTCTTTGCTTTTCAACAATATTAAATCTAATTTTTATGATAATTTATGATTATTCAATTTGGTTTTTTATTTTCGGATTAATTGGAGGACTTTTAGGTTGGTTCTACACTGCTCCTCCAATAAAGTTTGAATATAGAGGTTTAGGTGAAATAGTTACAATGTTGGCTGTCGGATTTTTTATGCCAGGAATGGGATATTTTATAGCTTCAGGAACCTTAAATGCATTAATTTATCTGTTCGTTTTTCCCTTAAGTTGTTATGGTCTATTTTTTATTATAACTGTTGAGTTACCTGATATTGAATGCGATACTTTCAGTAGAAAAAATAATCTTGTTGTAAAATTAGGCATAAATGTTGCAAAATTTGTTGCAATATTAGCTACTTTTCTGGGAACAATTTCGATTTTATTTCTGCTTTTTTCTGGAATTGAAAATAAAGTAGTTGATTTGATTCCATTTGCTGTTTTTTCTATCTTCCCATTGTTTGCATCAATAAGTAGTTACCTCTGGAAGACATCAAACAGAAAATTTTTGGTTAAACAAACTCTGATTAATATGTCTTCAATGATTTTCTTCTTATTCATAATGGATATGAATCTTTTCTTTCAGTATATTTGGTAATATTAGATTTTCTTAATTTGATAAAAATCTTATTCCTCAACCTGAAAAATTATTTTTTTAGTAAAATTTGTTTATTTAAAATTTTGTGAAAAAGCTTTTAAAGAAATTCAATTAGAAACAATACTTCTATTTGAGTGGAAAATTTCCTAAACTAACTATTCAATAGTTTAAATCTGGAAATCTAAACTCAATAAATAAAAATGGGATGAAAAAATGAAAAAACTAAAATCAAAAATTTCTATTATCTCTTTAATTCTACTGTTAACAATATCAGCTTTTATGGTTGGATTGCCGTCAACAGCTGCTCAAACTCAAACTGTAAAAAGCTATCCGTTTATTGGTGCCACACCAAATCCAGTTGGTGTAAATCAACAAGTATTACTTCATGTTGGAATTTCTCAACAATTGTCTAATGCTGCTATGGGCTGGGAAGGATTAAGCGTCACAATAGTTAGACCAGACGGCCAAACCGACACTATTAGCGGCATTCGAACCGATTCGACAGGTGGAACAGGAAGAAATTATGTACCAACAATGGTTGGAACATATCAATTACAGACACATTTCCCTGAACAAATAATATATATTCAACCTTTCTTTTCCCCAACTGGCTACAATGTAACATACGAAGCAAGCGATAGTGAAGTTCTCGAATTAGTTGTACAAGAAGAACCTATACCCTACTATCCAGGTCATCCACTTCCAACTGAATACTGGACTCGCCCAATTAATGCACAATTCTTTGAATGGGATGCAATCTCAGGAGACTGGCTAAAACCAGCCGGAAGCTATGTTATGCCTCCGATACCGAAATATCATCCAAATAATGAAGATGCACCTGAAGCCGCTCACATACTTTGGACAAAACCATACACCCAAGGAGGTCTAGCAGGAGGAGTTTTGGGAGACGTTCAATATGAAATGGGTGACGCCTACGAACTCAAATTTATGGGTTCAGTAATACTCAGCGGAGTACTATATTACAACAGATACGAAGACAGAGGAGGAACAAACCTTGACCAAGACGTTGTTGCAGTCGACCTAAAAACTGGTGAAGAACTTTGGGTTAAAAACTGGAATAACGAAAGACTAGATTTCGGTCAAGCATTCTTCTGGGACTCATACAACTACCACGGAGTCTTCGGATACCTATGGACAGAACAAGGTAGCACATGGAATGCATATGATCCACAAAGTGGACGTTGGGAATATACGATGACGGATGTACCATCAGGATGGAACTTGTATGGACCTAAAGGCGAAATCTACAGATACACTCTTAACCTTAATGCCGGTACTCTAAGTCTTTGGAACTCAAGTAGGGTAGTATCGAGTGAAGGAAGCTGGCGACCACAAGGAAACACCTATAATGCAACAAATGGAATTGAATGGACTGTCGATATTCCAACCGATTTACCTGGAAGCCTTTGTACATATTCATTATTCGACAAAATATTAGGTAGCACTTCAAGCGGTTTGATGGTTGATCCATCAACAGAAGTTACTTCATGGGCAATTAGTGTTGCACCAGGACATGAAGGAGCTCTAATATTCAATAAAACAGTAACGGTATCACAAGATCCAATGACGTTTGTTTGGTCCGATGCAATCTTTGAAGATGACGTTTTCGTTGTTTCAGCAAAAGAAGATCGAAGATATTACGGATTTTCGCTTGAGACTGGAGACCTACTCTGGTCAACCGAACCAGAATTTTATCTTTCCTTCTATGACAAATGGTATGGCCCTGCATACGGCTACAGCAAATTCTTTACAGGCAGAGCAAGCGGAATAGTAACATGCTATGATCTAGCTACAGGTGATAAACTATGGACCTACAATGTCCAAGATCCATACGCAGAAATTCTGTGGAGCAACAACTTCCCGATCGAATACCATTTCCTTGCTGATGGCAAAATCTGTCTATCATACGGAGAACACTCACCAATTAATCCTACTGGACGAGGAGCACCAATGGTAGTTCTGAATGTAACAAACGGTGAAGAAATTTGGAAACTTAGCTGGTTCAACAACTGGTGGGGCGGACATGTAATGATCGGAGACAGCACAATGGTAGGATTGAACGGATACGACAACAGACTATATGCTATAGGAAAAGGTCCAAGCTGTATAACAGCAGAAACCTCATTAGCTGTTATAGCCAAGGGAACTGGAGTTTCAGTTCGCGGAACAGTTACAGATGTTTCTCCTGGAACCGAAGATTATGCAATAGCTGCCAGGTTCCCCAATGGTCTTCCAGCAGTCGCCGATGAATACATGACAGATTGGATGCAATACGTTTACATGCAATATCAACGTCCAACAGACACAATGGGCGTCCCAGTAAAGATCCAAATAGTTGATCCAGCTGGCAATTATGCATGGATTGGAACTGCTACAAGCGATTCTTATGGCAACTATGAATACATGTTTATTCCTCAAATGGAAGGTACATATACTATAATTGCAACTTTTGACGGCTCTAAATCTTATTGGGGTTCACAGACAACAACATATCTAACTGTTGGTCCTGCTCCAGCATCTTATCCATCATATCCAGGATATCAAGGTCCATCCGCTCAAGAAGTAGCAAATAGTGTAGTAGCAAATCTTCCAGATAATGCAACACCGCAAGAAGTAGCTCAAGCAGTAGTAAACGCTATGCCAGAATATCCCGAACAACAAGAAGTTACCATTCCAGAATACACAACAATCGATATAGTTCTCATAATACTAGTAGCCATTTCAATTATCTTGTGCGTAATTATACTAATGCGGAAAAAATAAACTAAAACAATTTCCCTTCCTCTTTTTTTATGCAAGAATAATTTTAATAGATTTTTAAGAACATATTCTTGAATTTAGAATGAAAAATCTGAAATATTTCTACAATCAATTTCTAACACTGGAAAAGGATTGGGAAATATGATTGGAGCAATAATCTTTGTAATTGTATTTATTATGTTTGTATTATTTGGTCTAGCGGGTATTCATTTACCTCTAGGAGACTGGATTGTCCAAGAATATATTCCTGACATAACGCAAACAGATTATGGGTCATTAGCAGAGGGAATAGTCAATGGAGTAATCTATGGAATAATAATTTGGATAATATTCAGCT
>JARRMB010000064.1:0-5731 GCA_037386325.1 Candidatus Bathyarchaeota archaeon | reverse complement strand
AACAGGAAAAAATAATCTCAACGTCAAAAGCACTAATGGATATCGAAGAAATTCAAGGAATAGGTTCAACTTATGGGAAAAAATTGAAAGATCAAGGAATTATGACAACCGATGGTTTACTTTCATCTGGATCATCACCAAATAGTAGAAAACAACTCGCAGAAAAAACAGGAATTTCTGAAAAATTAATTTTAGAATGGGTCAACATTGCTGATCTTTTAAGAATAAATGGAGTAGGACAAGATTATTCTGATTTATTAAAAGAGGCTGGAGTAAACACTGTAGTGGAACTTGGCAGGAGAAACGCAGATAATTTACATGAAAAAATAATTAATATTAATGAAAAAAAGTTACTTGTTAAAAAATTACCCTCATTAAATCAAGTAAACGAATGGATTGAACAAGCAAAAAGTTTACCCCGAAAAGATAGTTGAATATTGTCGTAATCTCGCAACTGAGAATAGGAATGTGAACTCATGGATTTTTGTTCAAACTGTGGTACTCGATTAACTTATGATTCTAATGGAAAAAAGAGACTCTATTGTCAAAAGTGTAAAAAGAAAAACGAAACTTCAAAAGAAAAAATCGGAAAAGAATCTTCTACTGGGCAATCTAAATCTAAAGATGTTGACCATAAAGGGATCGTAATCCTAGATAAGAAAACATTAAAGTTAAGAACCCTGCCAAGAGTGGATGCAGATTGTTACAAATGCAACTGTAAAAAAGCTGAAACATGGGCATTAAATTTAGGATCTGAAGATAATTCACAAGCAATTTTTTTCCGTTGTGTTTCATGTGGGCATACATGGCGTCAAACTGAGTAAGTAACAAAACAGTAATCAAACAATTACTTTCCTTGTTTTCTTGAATGTCAACTAATTTTATTTAGTAAAGTAGAAAAATAAATCAAGTGTTATCTTATTTCCCTTTATGAGAGTGTTTATCCTTTACAGTCGAATTTGAGTATCCAAAGAACATTAATTTTGAATGTTCTCATTGTGGTAAATGTTGTGGTGATACTGAAGAAAAGATTCGACATATTCTATTATTAAAGTCAGATATTGATCGTATATCAAAAGAAACTTTACTAAATTACACTGAGTTTGCTGAAAAATCAACCGGAACTGAACCCTATATTTATGAACTAAAAAAGACTAAATCAGGAAGTTGCTTCTTTCTAAAAAATAATTTATGTATAATTTATGAAATAAGACCACTAATTTGTAGATTTTATCCATTTCCTCTCGAAAATTTGGGAAATAATAAACATGCTTTTTCATTCACAAAAAAATGTCCAGGTATTGGAAAAGGTTCTTTACTTAAAAAAACATTTTTTCAAAAACTTTTTAATCAAATGTTAAAGGCAATGGAAAAAACCACTATAAATAAAAATATTTAACAAAATATGATTTTGTTATTTTAATTTCTATACTTTGAATTATGAATTTCAATGAATCCGCAAATAATATTACCTACTAATTTGAGATCAATAGGATGAAATCCATTAGATCACGCTCATCATCGAGTTAGTTAATTTAATTCACGAGTTGTATGCTTTATGAACCCAATTGAAGTTTCATCTTTAAAAAAATATTACGATGATATAAATGCAGTTGATGGAATAACATTTTCTGTTAAACTAGGAGAGATTTTTGCTCTTCTTGGACCTAACGGTGCAGGTAAAACAACTGCAATTGAAATTATGGAAGGTCTTAGGAAAAAAGATGAAGGGAACATAAAAGTATTAGGCTTAGACCCTTGGAAGGATGGTCATAAGCTACACAAAAAAATTGGTGTCATACCTCAAGATTTCACCTTTTTTGAAAAAGCATCACCAAAAGAAGCCATAATTTATTATTCTGATCTTTTCGGAATTAAGACAGATCCCGATCAACTATTAAAAACTGTTTTGCTTGAAGATTCTGCAAATATTCTTTTTGAAAATCTTTCAGGAGGACAAAAACAAAAGACGGGACTTGCACTTTCCTTAGTTAATTCGCCTGAGCTTCTTTTTCTAGATGAACCTACAACAGGTTTAGATCCAAATGCTAGACGAACAATTTGGGATGTCATTAGAAGATTTAAGGAAATGGGAAAAACAATAATCTTGACAACCCACTATTTAGATGAAGCACAGCAGCTTTCCGACAGAGTTGCAATAATGGATCACGGTCAAATTGTGGCAATGGGTACTTCTGACGAAATAATAGAGCAACACGGTTCAGGAGAAATACTTGAGATTCAAGGAGACAGAGAATTAGCCAATTACATATCCAAGAATACAGACCTCAAAGTTGATTACAGTAAAGGAGTTGTTAGTATACCTCTTAAACAGAAAATTGATGCTTTGGCAGCTTTGGCAGCTGCTGAACAGTCAAAAATGGAATGGGGTGAAATTCATACTCACCGTGATAGTTTAGATGATGTATTCATAAAACTTGTTAGTGGAATAATTGACGAACATGGTGAAATAATACTCGAAAATAGAACTGTTAATTCAAATGAAAAGAGGATTTGAAAAATGGGAAGTTTAAGACGAATCGGATCTGATTTTCGGGTGTTTGGTCGAGGTTATCTTAGAAATAAGTTTGGACTTTTTTTCGGTCTCATCTTTCCAGTTATGCTTATTCTTATCTTTGGTGCAATTTTTTCTGGCAACTCTTCTGGAGCCATAGACGTTTATATTCAAAATCAAGATATTGGTCCATTTTCTACACCCCAAATGGACATAGCAACTCAATTCTTGAATTCATTAAATAATACTGAAACGGTTTCACTTATTCTAGTAAATGCATCAGAAGATTTTTCTAATTTTCTTGCAGAACATTCGGCCTCTGATGGGATTATAATCCCAGAAGGTTTTTCTTCATCATATATAGCTGGACAACCAGTTAATTTAACAGTTTATGGGAATCCTACAGCAAGTACCAGTGGCATTGTAAGTGGAACAGTTTATGGAATGATAACTTACTTTAATCTAAAATACTATAATCCAAATGCAAATCCAATCATCGGAATAACATCAACTACAGTCAATACTGCACAAACAAAATATGTCGATTTTCTAATACCCGGGTTGATAGGTTTTTCGATACTAGTAAGCCCAATGTTTTCTCTAGTTAATATTTCATCAGAATATAAGAAAACAAAACTTTTCAAACAATTAAGTTTAACACCACTTACCAAAATGGAATGGTTAATATCAAAAATAATATGGTACATCACATTAACTGTTGCAAGTTTTCTATTAATGGCTTTAACAGGTATTTTTGTTTTTGATGCTCATATTGAATTAACTTTGTGGCTTGTTCCTTTCCTTATTTTGGGTCCTATGCTTTTTGCTTCGCTGGGAATGCTTGTTGGAACAATAACTAAAAACCCTGAAACTGCGGGAATAATCGGAAACATAATTACTTTTCCAATGATGTTCCTTGCTGGCACTTTTTTCCCTATTAGTAGTATGCCACAATACTTGCAAAACATAGCACATGTTTTACCTTTATATTACATCATCGAAGGATTAAACAATATAATGGTTTATGGCAATTATAGTGGAGCAATAATAGATCTTGCAGTAGTTACAGTAATAACGATAATTATTTTTCTTGCAGCAATTAGGATGTTCAAATGGAGAGAAGATTAATCAATAATTTTATTGATCAAATCTATTTTTCATTTTTCCCCATCATAAACAATGCCATTTCTATATCTGCTATACTAAATGGATATCCTTCAGAATGAAGATAATCTCTAATTATTTCTAAAGTCCAAATTAATCTTTGATAGTTTTCTCCCCATCGGGCATCTGAGCATATGTCTCCCGGTTCTTTAGGTCCAGGTGGACATTGTAAAACCGGTTTTTCAGTAAATTGGAGGCTTTTTAAAGCCTGTCCTACAATATTGTCATAGATACAAAATCTTTGTTGATCAAAAAGTCCAATTATTCTTGAAGCCTGAGCAATTTTAATATCTTTTATTTCTAAGAGTAATTCGATAGCAGCAGAAATTTGTTCATTATCTAATAGCTTGAAGATTTTTCGTGTAAGTTCCAAAACAATATCTTCATCTCTCAAAGGGAATTTTGAGAATCCACTCCAAGACAAAATAGTATCAAGGGTTTCTAAGTCAACTCCTCCAGAGTTGTCGATTCGAGACTGAATAATTGCGTTTGACAATTTGCTTCTTTCTATCAAACATTGTTTTGGTTCTTTATCTTTCCATGAATAATTCTTTCTGCCATCAATAAGACGGATTTTGTTATTTGCGACCCAATCTAGAATAGTTTTCCCATATTTTGCAAAAAACTGATCTTTATTCAAAAAGTTTCTTCTCCTAACAAATCTTAAGTTAATATTACCGCCTGAAAAAGTTTTTCCGATATAGATCTGAAGAAATCCAAGAATCATAATTATGCTTTTTTAGCTGATGAGTGTATTGTCAATGGATAGACTTCACAAAACAAACTATTATACTTATAATGATTAAATCATAATTTAATATGGGAGTGAGTCTCCTGATTCAAAAGAAAGAAAATTTTTTCAATTATAATTCTCTCACAAATTCCGAAAAACAATATTATGATAAAATGCAACCTATTATTAGCAAAGTATTAGCTGATTTAAAACATCAATGTCTCTTAGAAAAGAAAAAAATCATTGAAACTGCCCAAGTAATAGCTATAATACAAGATAAAGAACAAATATCAAAAACTTTCAATATTATTAATAATCTCAGAGAAAACGAAAATTATGTAAATGACTTTCTGGAAAAAACAAAAGAATATATAACAACTGAAGACCTTTTCTATCTTTATTTTTCTCAACTTGTTTTATTATTTTTAAATTACACTGAACTTTTCAAAGATTTCATGATTTTTTATTTGAAATGTAGTGGTGACTTACCATTTAATGAAAAAATGACTCTTTCACCATTTCTTAATGCACTTGAAAAAAGTTCACTTTATGGGAAATACCTAAAGAAAGAATTTAATGTGAAACTTAGAAATGCATTATCACACGGATTATATCATTTGGAACTAAAAAAAGGAAATCCTAATATTTATTATTATTCTACCCTTAAAAAATTAGATAAACCTACTGTAATTTCATTAACAGAATTCCATACTGCAATGAAAAAGATCAATTTGTTATTCTTAATTCTTGCAGAATCATTTCAAGAGGTAAAGCTCTAATCAAAAGAGAAATAAAAGTTAAAACCAAGAAAATAAAATCAGCTCCTTTTGGATTATTTAATTTTCATAGATGTGAAATTCTTTCATATTGAAACAATTTATGGAAGAGCAAAAACTCATTGAAAACGGGATTAAATAAAACTTGATAAAACAATTAATGTGGAAAATTGTTTTAAAAATAAAGCAAATATAATACGTTAGGTAAAACTTCATTTAATCTTAATACTGAATACTTTGTGGAATTAAGATGCAAAATAAAGAAATAGTGATTGCCGGTGGAGTCAGAACTGCTATTGGAAAATTTGGTGGTAGTTTAAAAGATTTTTCTGCAGTTCAACTTGGTAGTAAAGTAATAAAAGAAGTTCTTAGAAGGAATAATCTTCGTCCTGTTCCACCAAAAGAAAATGTGATTTTTAGACCTAAAAAACTAGACGATGGTTTAATTGAACTTGAGAAGACCTTTTATGATTGGGATGAATCCCATGAATCAATTGCGATAGACGAAGTTATTATGGGTAATGTTCTACAAGCTGGACAAGG
>JARRMB010000063.1:0-13960 GCA_037386325.1 Candidatus Bathyarchaeota archaeon | reverse complement strand
CTTCAATATAATCCGCACATTTTTTAAGCATTTTATCTGTCCTATGCTCAAATCTAGATGAAACATCACAAGCAGCCAAAATCAATCGGTTTTCTGAAGGAAAAGGCGAATCAAACTCCTTAAGAACAACATTTTCAGACTTACGAAGAATTAAATCTCTATAAATCTTTGGCGGGGAAAGAAAGCCACTCATTAAGATACTTCCTTTGGCCTGTCGCAGAACAGGATCGGTTATTTCTCTGCCATCCAAACTTTTTACAGAAAGAAAAGTTCTATCGTTCCAATCCTTATTGATTAAATGAATATATTTTTCTCCAATTTTTTGGAAAAAATTCTCAAAAAAATCACCTACTCGATGGGTGAAGCTGAAAATTCTGTCATAACCCAACTCTTGTCGTACCTCTCTAACATATTCTCCATATTCGTGAAAAACTTCTGCAGCTTCTTCAGCTGAAATTCCACTCCAATTATGAAATTTGTCAGCTAAATCTTGAAGATCCAGAATTTTGAGCTTAGAAGTTCCTAAGCCTTTCTGAACATAACGGAAAATATCGTCATCTAGGATGTTAAGATAATCTTTTACATCATCCACTTTATTATGTTCAAAATTTTCTGTTTCTTTTAAAGCATTTTCAACAGTTTTTTGATTAATTTGGTCAGAAAGAAGTTCACGAGCAAAGTTGGGGATATTGTGGGCTTCGTCAACAATCAAATAAGCTTTGGGCAGATCTATACCCCAACTCTGCAGAAGAGCTTTTCTAATCGGAGGATTGAAAGAATAGCTGTAGGTTCCAAGAAAAACTTGAACCTTGTTTAGAACCCGTTTCAAAGTCTCATAAGCACAAAAACCTTTTCTATACATTATTTCAGTAGTTTCTTGAGGATCAAGAATTTTTCGAATACAATTAAGTGCTAATTCATCAGCTTGTCTTCTCCTCTTGTTCATATTCCAATAAAATTTACAAAAAGGTTTAGTTCCAGATTCACAGTTTTCTTTAAGTCTCCGACATTCTTCAAGAAAATCAAAATATGAACCAGATCTATTCTTGACAAGGGGACACATATCTTGTTTACTAATAAATGAAACAGTTAATGGAAGCTTTTTTAGACCTCTTAATTCTTTCAAAAAAATATGCAATTGACTTCTTGTTCTAAAGCTTATAAGAAGTTTATTTTCTTCTAATTTTGGTAAAACAGCTAAAAGAGACGCAAGAGATTTTCCAACACCACAGGGTGCACTTCCAATGAAAACCTCATTATTTTCAAGGGCTTTAGTCGCTTCTTCAATAAATTCTAATTGACCTTTACGGATTTCGTAACCTCTTGGTAATAAATGATCATCAGGAAAATCTGAGTCTATCGCAACTTTTTTTGATAGAGAAAGGTTAGGAGAATAATTTTTCGAATAAATTGATTTTGAAGAAGTTAAAAAAGTTCCACAATCTCGACAGAAACGACTCTGAAATTCTTCGAGAGAATGTTTTTTTCTACATTTTCGGCAAATAAAGATTTTAGTCAATTTTCTCCTGTATCTTAACTAATCCCGATAAAATATGCTTTGCTAACAATTTTAATCAGAACTGATTTTTAAGACGAAAACATGATTATTCATTTTTAAATTGAAACAAAAGGAATAAAAAGAATGTTAGATTAAAAGTTTAACATAAAAGAGGTAAAATTAAATGATTTATTGTTCAAAATGTGGAGCAAAATTAGATGACAATGCACGCTTTTGCTCGAAGTGTGGTAACCCTGTTGTAAAGGTTACAAGCGAAGAGTACTCTGTATCGTCTGATAATCTAATCGAGCGAGTAAAGGAACTGCTTCATGAAGGCAATGTTACTAGAATAATTGTAAAAAACGAAAAAGGCGATACATTACTTGAAATTCCAGCAACTGTCGGAGTTATCGGAGTTGTTCTTGTTCCGTGGCTTGCAGCTCTGGGTGCAATAGCTGCTCTAGCTACAAGGTGCAAAATTGTAGTAGAGAGAAGAGAAGAATAAAATCCTAAAATAAAAAACAACTAAAACCTAATCTTATTAAAAATAATTCAAGTACTAAGCTGGCTTTTTTCATCAATTTTTACTGATTGTTGTTCAGATTTATCAGAATTTGTTAAATCTCTTGAAGAGATAAGCATATAATCTGCCCAAGCTGCAAAGAAGCCTCGATCATAATCTGCATGGACTTTGTTTTTATATTCTTTTAAGAATTCTTTTCTAAATTTTTTTAAATTTTTCTCATCATCAAAATCCACATTTTTGATAAAAGCATAGGAATCACTTGATTTTTGAGCAGTAAGTATACCTTCCAAAGCATGGAGATATCCACTATTCCATTCTGTAATATTTGTTTTTGATTTAATCCGTTCCAGTACACGTTCTGCTTCAGCGAAACGTCTCCCTTTAACAAGCTGGAAGAATCTAACCACAAAAATCTTTGAAATTGGCACTAATCTTCTCCTCCGTATTCATTAACATCTCTTATCCCTTCTTCTGAAATCGTGAATACTCCCTCTCCTTCAGGTAAAACATCTGGTTTGGACATAACTTGGTTTGTAACAACAGCAACCGTATTGAATGCTCTAGCTAATCTGATTAATCTATGGAGATGTTTGTTAAGTTTCTGTTGTCTCTCCTGCAACATTTCCCGACCTAAATATTCACTGCGAAAATGAGATGTTAACGAATCGACAATGATCAATCTAATACCATTTTCTTTAATCACTTTATCTGCATTCTCAAGTAGAAACATCTGATGTTCTGAAGTGAAGGCTTCAGCAAAAATGATATTCTTTATAACTTCTTGAGGATCTAGACCTAGGCTATTTGCCATCTGAAAAATACGTTCTGTTCTAAAAGTATTTTCGGTGTCAATATAAAGAGCTGCCCCTCCTAAACCACCCTGTTCACGGGGTAACTGAACATTAACACATAATTGATGGCACATCTGACTTTTCCCACTTCCATATTCTCCATAAAATTCAGTTATTGATTGCGATTCTATACCCCTACCTAGAAGTTTATCTAACATTTTACTTCCAGTTGTCAAACGCAAAACTGATTCGCGCATCTTAACTAATTCATCACCTCTGATAAATGGAAGTGGCATACATGATCGCGCTTTCTGAATAAATTCACGGGCTTTCTTTTTGCTTATTCCAGCTTGTTCCATTTCTTTGACGGTTGCCATAGCAATATTTTCTATAGTATGAAACCCAAGATCACGCAATTTCTGAGATATGGTAGAACCTATCTCAAGATCTTCCAAGCGTTCGTATCTCTTTTTCTTTAGACTTGCCTCCTCATTCATTTTGGAGACCCAATTCCTGAGTTACACCCAACATTATTATTGCTTATTTAACTTTGACTGCTATCCCAGATAAAACGTTCTATTTGTTGAATTCAAGCAATATTCTGATCAGTAGAAAAAAGTATAAGGCAAATCATTAAAATTTGTTCTTCACGGAGAAAATGCTATTGGTATCTGGAAAAGTTGTAGAAAACATTGCAATCAAACTCTTGCAACTAGCAGTCACTGAACTCCCACAAGACGTAAAGAACGCTTTACAAAAAGCATATAATAAAGAAAACAAAGTTGGAAAAAGTCAGCTTGAAGCTATTTTACAAAATGTTGATTTAGCGGAAAAAAATGGTTCACCAATGTGCCAAGATACAGGAATAATAATTTTTTACATTAAAGCAGGTTCTAAAGTAAAAGGATTAGACAAAATTGCGAATGCATTATACAGCGCCACAGCAAAAGCGACTGTGGAGATACCTCTTCGACCAAATGCTGTTAACCCATTTACTCAAAAAAACACAGGAGACAACATCGGAAGAAACATCCCATACATTAACTGGGAAATAATACCCGGAGATACCCTTGAAATAACAGTATTGCCAAAGGGAGGTGGATCAGAAAATGTTTCTGCTCTGGGTATGCTTAATGCAAGTCAAGGAACAATTGGACTTAAAAAATTCGTTATTGATACAGTAATTGATGCAGGTGCAAAGCCGTGTCCTCCAATAGTTCTGGGTATTGCAGTTGGTGGAGGAGCAGATATCGCAATGAAGTTAGCTAAAGCAACACTGATTAAACCTTTAGGTCAACGAAACAATGACCCAGATTTGGCAAATTTAGAAAAAGAATTAATTGAAGCTATAAACTCCACTGGAATTGGACCCATGGGATTAGGTGGTAAAACAACAGCTTTAGATGTTAAACTTGATTTTGCTTATCGACATCCCGCATCTTATCCAGTGGGAATAGTTGTCCAATGTTGGGCAGCTAGACGTGCATCTGCACGTATCTATTCTGATGCAAATGTAGAATACCTTTCTCACAAGGTGATTTAACAGATGACAGTTTTCAAACTTAAGACACCTATTTCAGAAGAAGACGTAAGGAAACTCAAGGTTAATGACATAATCTATATTTCAGGAACTATCATTACTGCAAGAGATGCAGCTCATAAAAGAGCACTTGAATATCAAAAAGAAGGAAAAAAATTACCCATTAGCTTAAAAGGATCAGTACTTTTCCATTGTGGTCCAATAGTAAAGGGATCAAAAGATGAGTGGAAAATCGTGGCTGCGGGTCCAACTACAAGCTCTCGAATGAACTTGTTTGCAGATAAATTCATTAAAAATTTTAAGGTTAGAATAATTGTTGGTAAAGGTGGAATGAACAACAAAACTGCTACTGCTATGAAAAAATATGGAGCAGTTTATGGAGCATTTACTGGAGGGGTAGCAGTTCTTGGTGCAAAAGCAATAAAAAAAGTTAAAGGTGTAGAATGGGACGATCTAGGAATTCCTGAAGCAATATGGATCCTAGAAGTTGAAGATTTTGGACCTTTAACAATAGCAATAGATTCACAAGGAAAAAATCTCTACGATGAAATTAATAAAAAAGTTCAAAAAAATAAACAAAAGATATACAAAAAATTGGGAGTCTAAGTAATTATTGGGATTTCTCAGGTACTAAACTAGTGATAGTTTCAGTTATTTTATTTGCAGGTGCATTAGTTTTAATTCCTCGACTATTAAAATGGGTGAGAACTGCTTCATAGCCGTCTCTCTTCAGACTGTTGAGAATAACTCTTAGCGATGGAACAGGAAAATTTAGTTTATCACATATTTTGTCCACAGCATAATAAGTGATTTGTTTTTCAGCTTCATTTCTGATCTTAATCAATAATTTAAGAATCTGTTTTCTATTCTCAAAATAGTTATTTTCATATTTTTTCACAAATAGGACAGAACTCCTTATGAAAAGAAGATAACCCATAAACTATTTCTCTATGAAAACACGAAAAACAATGAAGAATAAATCCCATTTGTTTTACCGATAAGTCTGATATTTTGGCGCCATAATTAATTCTAGCATAAGCTCTGATATAATGATCGACACTGTTACTAAAAAGAACGTTAATACCAATATTATGTTTTGCAGCCATCATCGTTAAAGACCCGATCATCAGTCGTACCGCAAGTTCATGACAATATTCTGTACGTAGTGGGTGTCCCCCATATTTTCGAATACATGCACGTGGATGAACCCCACAAAGAGGAGCCATATCAGTGGCAGTTAAAGCAATTAGACCTTTGTTACGTATAGCTCGTAATGCGGAATCAATATAATTTACAGGAGTACCGAAGGGATCTATATCAACATAATCAAATCTTTTTTTCGGCGCAGCATGTTTACTCAAGAAAAGGTTTGCATCTTCATTGAACACTAATAATTTATCTGATACATTATTAATTTCAGCATTAAAGACAGCAAGATTAGCTGATTTGGGATCAATATCATTAAGCAAAACTTGTTGGATCCCATCAACTTCAACTGCAAACCTTACACCACGAAGTCCACACCCAGTCATCGGTTCACACACTGTAAGCTTTCTTTCAAGAATTTTTTGATATGCCTGCAGAACTAAAACTGCAACATCTCTATTTAGCTCCATTATTGGATTATAGAATACTGGCGCTTTTGAAGGTGCATAATCCGATGGCTTTTCGATATAATTTGAAAGTTTGGGAACAACTACTTTGACCTGCCCTTCCCTGATTATTTCGGTTGGGAAATCAAAGTCCAAATTAAAAGCCTCTATTTTTTACTGAAGCTTAATTACAAGAAATAGATACTTAAAGATCATCTATTTGAATTGCAAAATAGCAAATATAAGGATCAAATTTCTCTTGTCAAATCAATAGAAGTAATAAACTCACTGAAAGTGCTTATTACATGTTATTTTAGCCAAAGGCTTCATAAATGTGCATCTCCATATTATTTTTCTTGGGAGATAAGATGCCAATTCAAGGAAAACTGTATCTGTGGGGAAAAAGAGCGAAAGCTGTACCAGCAGAAACAGGTGCCTTTGCACTCTATAACAAAAACCGCATAATGATCTATGTTGGTGGAAGCCCCAACTTAAGGGAGACTTTCAGTAATTATTTTGAAACTAATTTTTCAGATGATCCACGTAAATGTGAAACTGTTTATTATAGAAGAATGAGTACTGAAGATTGGGAAGAAACAGTTAAGAATCTTCTTGAAGAATATAAAGCTGAATATGGGGACGTACCAAAATTGAATAAGTCGTTAGAAAAAGAAGAGAAGGTGACCCCCGAATGGGGATTTTACTTTTATGAAGCATTCAATAAACCACTTTTTGAAGCCGCCTTTAATCTTGACGATCTAAAGAAGAAACTTGAAAAAGTTCCAATTACTTCTTTGGAATTCCACCAAAATAGAGGAGACTTTGCTAGATGGATCCGAGAAGTTTTTAAAGAAACCCAACTAGCGGATAGAATTGCAAGAATGAATGTAAAAGGTGAAGCACTTAGGCTTGAATTGTTGAATGCTCTAGGTAATCCCGAAGTAGCGGAATGTCCTGAATGTGAGACATTGTCAAAACCAGTTAAAACTTGGCAAATGGCTGGAAGACCAAATAAAGCAGGTGAAAGGATTCAACTTACAATAGCATTATACAAATGCAGTAATTGTGAAAAAACATTCAGAAATGCCATTAAAAAAGAGAAAATCAAAGCATAAATTGGCATCCACAATTTAATAGATTCACAATTTTATTAGAGAAAAAAATTTTAGTAAAAATTGTAATAATAAAGAAAATAATTGAAGAATATAATGAAATAATTTCTATTTAAAGAAATAAGTATTAATCTACTCAACTAAGGAATTTAGCAAAGCCAAAGAGGCGCATAATGCCTCCTCTGTTCGAACGGTTTCTGTTCCCTGAAATGGAATAGTATTGATGACGTAATCCGCAATATTATTTAAATCAAGTTTTTCCTGTGCTAAAATTTCTTGAAGCCCTCGGGATGGAGCACCAAAAGCTAACAGAATTCTTTTTGATTTTTTCCACCGTTCTACTAAATTATCAATCAAACTTACAAATGACGGAGCATTTTTAGATGTAGCAATCACAAAATCATAAGCTCTCGATTTAACAATTTTTCCAAAAGAAGCTTTTGAAGAAATCACTTTATACCCCCAATATGAGTCTATTTCATCTGAATTTACCAAAGAGATTCTTGGATTTTTACCAATTTTTAATATCTTAATTGTAACTCTAGAGTTTATAGGTATCTTCTGACCGGAAATTAACCCAGGACGTTCGACTCCAAAATCAACAATGGATCCAGAATTGGTTATTGAAATAATTGCTCCTTCACGATATTCCCCTATTTTCAAATCTTTTATTCGTTTTCCCAAAGGATGATGAGGAGTCCGCAAAGGTGGAAGAATCCCAGCAAAACGTAGTTCAGGTTTGATTTTGAATAGATGTTTTCGTAAATATTGAGGAGTCTCCATATACGAAAGAAGGGAAACCATTAGGTTTCTGTCTCTTTGTTGGGAAGAACCAGGAACATCTGGAAATATAAGAATTTCATTTACGCGAAATATTGATGCAGCTCTACCAATGAGACCTATTTTTAGAGTTTTTTCTCTAAGATGAGGTACATCAGAAATTATAGAAATGGGTATGGCAATTGCAAGTTTTTGTTCACGTTTTTTCAAGGTTTTTTGCTCCTTTTTATTTATGTTGGCTATTATTTTTTCAGCTATGTTGAAATCAAGAGTTCATCCAACAAAATTTAGGACATTATGTATTGATTATATCATTATTATTTTTAGAATACTTTCTTTTTGATATAAAAAAAGTTGCTGTAAATAAAACAGCTAGTCCAATTGAAATATAAAAAATCGTATTAGAAACATGTAAGTTCATTATGTTTTCTGAAAATGAATCAAAATTTGAATGCTCAACATCTAGTGTAATTTTATCAAGTGGACTCCAATCAGATATTTCAGAAGCATAAACACCAGATTCTATTTCATGGGAGACTATTCCATTAATGAGAACTGTTCCGTTAATAACTGGATTACCTGTATACGCATAAATCGGATAGATCTTAATATTGGTTGATTCTAAGGTAAAGGTATTAAATTCTATATGATTTATCCCAATTTTATCCCATACTATATCAATTTGTTGACGTTGATCATTAATATTTGTAAGACCAAACTTTTCTTCGATAACTGAAGTTACGGTATAAATTTTTAATCCAATAACATCTGACGTAACGTTTAATTCCCATCTAGACTTTTGGTTAGACCAAACCATTGGTTCATCATTAAGAAAAAGCATTCCATTTGAATTATCAAAAGGTATTGAATCAAATTCGTATTCAGCTGTTACCCAGATTGTTTGAAATTTTCCAGTCTGAACATTTTTGTTTATACTACTAGAAGCAGTGATGTTAATTCTGTCCCAAATTACTGTAGGATAACTTGCAGATTGGGCATATTCTGTTAAGTTATGATAGCTAACTCCTGTGATGTTCCAAAAAGTTTTTTCAACATTATTATTTTTAACTTCGAAATTTATCCATCCGGTTTTATTTGTTACATATTCAGCGTCATTAATACTAACAGTGGCTCCAGACAAATCTGAGTTATTACTCATCCAAGACAAATGAAAACCAACATTTTGTGTGTTTCCAATATCGGTTCTATCATCACTGATATATGTACGATCTATATTGATAGGTTTAAAACCAAAAGATAGTTCAGCGCTATTGGATGCATATGTGTAATTAGCTGATAAAACTCCTGTGATCGGATTGTAATTCCAGGATAAAACTTCTTCATCATTTACTTTGAAAAAATAGGGCTTAGATCCTCCTAATTCTATTTCAATGTGACCTTGCTGTTCTAAAGTTTTCTTTGTAGAAATATTTAGAAGACCAAGTGAAGAATTCCATGAAAAATTGGTTATTGCTGCGCTGGATGATAAAACAGAAAAATCAGTTGTGTTATCCCAACCAACTGTTATATTTGAATCTGAGAAAATATCTAAAATCTTACTTGTTGGATCATAAATTTGGAGTATATCATATGGCAAATCAAGAATATAGTTGGGTTGATCATAATCTGAACAATAAATTTTTGTCAGGTTTTTTGATTCTAATGCAGCATTAAATGCCACTTTTAAAGTCTGATTAACAAAAATCGGGTTTGAAGTTAAGATTGTTTCTGAATAAACTACTTGTGGTTCATTATGATCTTCTATAAAAATTAATAATTTAGATTGATTTGTTTGTAGAGATAAATCAAGAAAACTAATCGGAGTATCTACAAATTCAAAGAATTCTTTGTTAAAGTAATCAAAGAGTAAATATTTTTTGTTAAAATCTACATCAATATCCAAAGGTCTAAGATGATAAGAATAAAATCGAGAAAAAGCATCGTTAGGGTTTGTAGAATTATCATGATTTAAGTAAATTATCCGATCATATTGGCCTTGGCTCAACCAAAATTCAGTTTTTGGATAGGATACATAAACCATCGGTTTAACATAATATGTACAAAGAAAATATATGAAATCTGTGAGAACCTCATTAAATACTCCATCTGGAAGAGAATTAGGATTTCGAGTGTTAATTACGTAAGTGTAACCTGAATCTTTTTTATTTTCAACGATGAAAGCATTCGATTTACCTTGATCATCGTTAATCCAAGCTATTACTCGCGCATCTTCTCTGGGATCAATAAAATATTTGAATTTCCAGAACCAAGATGCTAGTTTTCCAGGTTCAAAGTAGGTGTATGTCTTTCCACTCCAGGGAAACCAAAAAGTATCTTCTGTGAAAATGATTTTATGTAAATAAACGTCTGCTGTCACATCCATTCCGCTTTCATTTGGAATTGGTACATGAAGTCCAAATAATGAACTAAAATTTTTGACATACGAATAGGGGTCTTCAAGATTGTCTACACTTTGATTAGAGTGGGTGAATGTTAATGGAGAAATAAAAATGCCTCCTTTCTCGACATAATTTTCAATATTATTACGAATAGTGTCAGTCATTAGATTCCAACCCAAACCTAATATTACGTCGTAATTATCCGTTTAAAAGTTGGTAATCAAAGTCTCCCTGACGATCTGATTGTTCCCATAATCCCCAATCTGATCCACGACTACCCCATCCGCTTTGTCCGATCATTATTGCAATGGAGGAACGATAGTTTGGTTGTTTATATTCTAGATATTTCTCATTTTTTAGGAAGGCATAGAATTGTTGAATTACTTTTCCATATTCAGTTAATTTTCCGTCAGTTCCTAGAATAATATGTTTGTTCGGCCAATCTCTATTTAGAGTTCCAAAGAAATTACCTTGTTCAAAGAAGAAATATTTTGCCCCATAAAACCATGCTTCATAAAGAGCTCTTTCAACATCGTTAGAGGAGAAAGCAGGAGGTTTCGTCCATTCTTTCCATGTATCTACCCATAATCCCCATTCAGAGATGTTGTAGGTGTTTACCATTCCTCTAGCTAGGCTAATCATTAACTCCAAATTTGGGGCATTGAAGACTTTACTAATAAAAACATCACAATAAGAAGTGTTTGCTGAGACATAACTAATAACATTTTCTTGGAGGAAAATGCGAGCACCATTATTTCTAAATTCGGGTAATTCCATTGCAGAAGTTAAATTTTCTATTACTGCTTGTTCAGCTTGGATACGTGTTTTAATATTTCCTGTTGAGTTGTTTGCCCATAGTCTATTATCAATTTGTTTTCCTGTGATTTCCTGAACTAAAACTCCTAATAGATAAGGATACTTTGATTTCCAATTCGCAAACTGTTCAGGTGATATTCTAACGTTATGGTCTGAAACATTATAGGTCTCAAAGATTGTGTAAAGCTCCAAGTTATTTGCCTTCTCAATTGCATCTTCAATTAAGGTTAGATTCCATGCTTGGTCCATTGGATGAAGAATAACCATGTTACCTAATTGGAGATCTTTCACTTTTTTTATACTGTCTAAGATTGCCTGTTGTTGGCTTTCTAAAATTAAAATTCCCATAAAAAATTCTGGATCTTCAAAGTTTGGTTCCTGAGCTAGTATCTTTGAAGATGAAAATGATAAGGAAACTGTGAATATAATTGCAATTAATAAAATGGAGTAAAACTTTTTGTTTGCAAGCAAGTTAAAAATGAAGTTACCATACATTAGGAACACTACAGATTAACAATAGTAAATCTATGAAGTTTAATTTTAGATAAAACGTATCCACTTATCTCAAATATCCTTTTGAAGAATTTTTGGATATTATCTTCATTCTTTTCAATAAATGTTTTTTCTAAAAATAGATAGATAATATTCAAAATTTAAATAAAAATTAACGAAAAAAATTTTCGTATCAATATTTCAGAATAAAAAAATAGACAATTATTTTCTATAAATCTGCATCATTGTTGTATCCTCTACTCTCCCAAAATCCTTTGTAATCAGGATTATCTGATAGTTCGATTGATGTTATCCATTTTATCCATTTATAACCCCATTTACTTTCTGCAACAAGCTGGAATGGAAATCCTCTCTCAGGAGGTAGAGTTACATTGTTCATTTTATATGCCATTAGAATATTGTTATTTAAGATATAGTCTAAAGGTAGTGAAGTTGAATAGCCATCATAAGCAGTAAATATGACTGTATTAGCATCAGCTGAAACTTGCGTCTCAGACAATAAATCTTTAACCAGCACCCCTTCCCACAATATTGTTACTCTCCATCCTTCAACGCAAGTTAATGTAACAACCTTTTTGTAAGATTGAAAGTTGCTGATAATATCATTATATCCAAATTCTATTTCATTAGCTACAAGTCCTTTAATAGATAATTTGTACGTCTCATTATCCACGTACTGTGTTCCTTTAATCGAATTTTCTCTAAAATAACTAATAGATGATAGATCTTTTCCTTCATATTCTCTTATTTCTTCATATCCTAGGTCGATGGGTTCTCGTGTAGTCCACCAAACCATAATTCCAAATGACGAAACAAGTAAAAAAACAACAAATACCACTGAAAAGAAAATAATCTTTTTGTTGAGCAAAGCTTTTTCACATAATTATGACATATGTCATACTTATATATCTTTCATACCAAAAAAAGTGCAGGAATTAAGCAGGAATCATAAATAGATTAACAACAGAAATTACTAAAATAGTTAAAATCAATAAAATAATGAATGAAGAAGGGAAAAAAGTTTGGATACAACAAAGGCTCGGGAATTCTTTAAAAAGTATTCTCCAATAACAATTTGTTTTATTGGGGCCATGATCCTTGTAACAATAGGGATAAGAGATAGAGCAGCGCTACTTATAGTATTGGGTTTTGTCATGCAAATTTTCTGGTCTTGGCGATTACATCGAAACCAATGAAAATAAAAAAATTAATTTCTAGTAATATCTAAATTATTTTTTTATTTGAGTTACATGGATTAATTGAAAAATCATTTTTGTAATAGCATCCCAATAAATGCTTTTTGGTCTACTTCGGCTCGTGTTCTCCAATCCAAATAAAGCTGACCATGATCATCTTCCCCTAAATATCCGGCTTTTATGTATCGATTGATGTTCATTTCAATTTTCCATTCTGGAACTTTTGTTCGAAGCAAATCTTCAACCTCATCTCTAGGACTTTTCCCTTTTTTAGAAATAATGTAAGAAATAGTTATGGCTAACCCAGCCACATCATCTATTCTCCATCCCATCATTTTAGAATCTTTTTCTGATAAATCTCCTTTAGCGGTAACATAGAATCGTGCCCGGTTCAATTCTTCAAGTGAAGGCTCTCCAGATGGTGTTTCACCTTCAAAAACAATGTTTATATGAAGGCCTAATTTTTCCAAATACCTGTCCAAAACTTTTAGAATTTTAGGATAATTAGATCCTAAGGTATTTCTTAATTCCCAACCCTTCACACCAGGTTTTGTATGTCTCTTATAAAATAATAGTTGTGAAGCTTTTTTGACCTGCCTAGAATAATATGCTTTTTTTGTCATGTTAATTTTCCTTCATTCCAATTATTCCAATCATCATAACTAATAGAAATTGGAACAGAAACTACCCGCTCAATATCTACTTCTGATCGAGGTTCTTTGAAAGGTATTATGAAAACCTCTTCTTCTAAAGGCTTTATTTCCAAAGTTGCATAACCATAAGTAACCAAGAAACTAGTCATATAAGCTCGCTTCAAGGTTTCATTATAGGTTTTAGCACCAACAAAATTCCAATATAAAATCTTATCATTTCCAGCTGTCTTATTTTTCAATTCTTGCCAAAAAACTTCAAGTTCTTCCCTGAATGTTTTATCAGCTAAAATTCTTAATCTTATAAGTTCTTCTCGAGTTGTAGCTCCAGCGTCTAGAATTATTGGATTTTCTCTTTTCAATCTTTCATTTATAGGAATAAGGTTGTTCCAATATTCTATCGCATTAGCCAAATGGAACAAGGAAAGTTGTTCCATTTCAATGACTGGATTCCAAACATGCATAAAAATTTCTGCAATATTTTCTTTGCTTAACTTCTGGATTTTTTCTTCAAGTAAAAATGGATCAGTATAGAGTGAAGTTGATC
>JARRMB010000062.1:0-5339 GCA_037386325.1 Candidatus Bathyarchaeota archaeon | reverse complement strand
GTTGCTTCTTCTATATTTTTGGCTGATATGTTCCGAATGCCTTTAATTTTAACATCTTTAATTGTGACTTTCTTGTCCATTATCCAGTTAGCCATTATTACTAATTTGGCAGCTGCATCATAACCGTCAACATCCATTGTTGGATCGGCTTCGGCAAAACCAAGTTTTTGTGCAGCTTTTAGTGCTTCATTAAATGTAATTTGTTTCTCATCCATTTCTGAAAGAATATAATTAGTGGTTCCATTGAGTATTCCTTTAATTGAAAGAATTTTATCACCTTGGAGACAATTTTTTGCAAATTCGAGAACTGGTGTTCCTGCTCCAACTGTTCCGCTGAATCGTAAATTAACGTTATTGAACTCTGCTAATTCTGTTAATGCAGGGAGAGCTAGTGCTAGTGGTCCCTTGTTTGTGGTGACAACATGTTTTCCTGTCATGAATGCTGTTTTAATGTACGATAATCCAGGTTCTGCAGTTTCAATATTAGTTGGAGTTACTTCAACCATGGCTTCGGCTTCAATCGATTCTATCGCTTTTATTGTTGGCATTCCTAGATTTCCGTATTTTTTACTTGCACCTACTGTTCCTTTTTCTTTCTTAAGTGCAAGCATTTTTTCTAGATCTAATCCTTTAGGATTTATTGCTGTTCCTTTTTTATCGACTATCCCTACGATTCTGGGACGAAAACCATATTTTTTGGCTAGCTCTTTTTTCCTTTTTAAAATTATTCTCGCAAAACTTTGTCCGACTACTCCCCAGCCCACCAAAATTATCCTCATAGTTTTTCATCCTAAGTTCTTTTTTTGTAATACGTTGAGTCTTTTCTATTATAATTATGATTTATATAAATAATAACATGATTTGAATGTAAAATATACAAATATTATCAATGTTATAGCGTTGATGTCTTCAAAGTTGGGTCTTTCTTTTTGATCTAATTAAATATTAAAAAGCTAAACTTGTAATAATTCTTGACCGGTGGTAATTAATGAGCAATGTTGAGAACAATGATTTCAAAAAAGCCTATGACCATTGGGTTGAGCAAATAGATTTTCATCAATACCAAATCTTTGTTGAGACCGCTAAATTTGTAGATTTATTGAAGCAAAAGCAGGTTTCTGCTAAAACAAAAAATGAGATATTAATTATTATTAGGGGTTTACAGGCAACTGCTAAGTCAGTTACTAAGGTACTTTCAAATTATATTTAGTACTAGTATTTTTTTGGTCGTTATTTCCCAATTTATTTTCCAAGTAAATGTAGTATGAATTCTTCTCCTTCCACTAACCCAAAATTGCCTTTCTTTGCAGATTCTTCATCAAATATTTTTACGCTATCTGATTTTTGTATTGGTGAGAAAATTGAGAAGGGTACAGGTTCCCTAGTATGAGTTCCAATTGCAACAGGTGTTGGATGATCCGGTAATATTGCTATTGTGCAATCTTTTTCTAGCTTATTTAATAAACGTCCAAGTAGTCGTCTATCGATATCTTCTATTGTTTTGATTTTAAGTTCATAATCTTTGGAGTGTCCTGCTTCATCTGGGGCTTCAATATGAATAAAAACCATGTCATAATTGTTTAAAGCTTCTAATGCATAATCTGCTTTTCCTTCATAATTTGTATCAAATAAACCAGTGGCTCCTGGAACATCTATTACATTCATCCCTGCATGTATTCCGATCCCTTTTACCAAATCAACTGCAGAAATTACTGAAGATTTAACTCCATACTTCTTAAAAAAAGATGGAATAATGGGCTTTCTACCTCCACCCCAAGGCCAGATCATATTTCCTGGGTTTTTTCCCATTTTATTTCTCGCAATGTAAACTGGGTGGTTTTCTAGGACTTTTTTCGAATCAATTATGAGTTTGTTTAAGACTTGAATAATTCTTTTTGTTTCTTTGTTTTGTATTTGTGGTAACAATTCAGATATTTTAATTCCAATAGCATCGTGAGGAGGGGTAAATTTGACGATTTCATTATCTAAATAATTTCTTAAGATCAAGAAATGTCTATATCCTAATCCAGAAAAAAATTCAATTTCATTTTGTTTATCAAAATTTTTCTTTAAAGATTGTATTAATTTAACCGATTCACTGTTAGTGATGTGATCTGCTGAATAATCAATTATGCTTCCATCTTTTTCAGTAATAAGATTGCATCTATATGCTACGTCATTTTCATTTAGCTTAATGTTTCTGGCAGTAGCTTCAAATGGGCCTCTTCCACTGAAATATTTTAGGGGATCATAACCTAGAACTGAAAGAATTGCAGTGCCTGAACCTGGAATTAGTCCTTCTGGTATTGTCTTGAAAAGTCCATTGCATCCTTTATCTGCAATCATGTCTAAGTTTGGTTTGTTTGCCGCTTGGAGAGGTGTTCGGTTATCCAATTCTTTAAGTGGATAATCAGCCATTCCATCTCCAACGATAAGCAAGTATTTCATTTTTAAATCCGGTCCATCTTTTGCTGTTTGAAATTACGTTTTTTTGTTTTCTTGATGATTATTATTTAGTTTTTTTAATTTTTGTTTTTGGATTAGAACCTAATTAACTAAATTTTAATTTAAACCAGGTAATTCCCGTTTTCTAGAATTGTTATTTGGTCTTTGTTTTCTTTTGTTATCTTCACCGTTGGTGAAGAAATTAGAAGGTCCATATGATTTTTTGAAGGATTTTTTCCTCCGGGCATATCTATGTTGGATCCGAATGCTAAATGTATTGTTCCTAAAATTTTTTCTGCTTCGAGAAACTCATCTACAAATCTTGCATGGGGATTTATTCCGAATGCAAATTCTCCAACGACATCCGACCAATTGTCAGTGGAAAAGGTTTGTCTAACTTGATGTATTTCTTCTTCATTTTGAGAAGACACGTTTTCAACTCTTCCCTTTTTAATTGTTATTTCCATTGGACTTCTGATTTTTCCGATTCCACCTATTGCAAGATCAACGACTAATTTGCCTTCTAATGAATCTTCAATTGGCGCTACCATAACTTCACCCGTGGGGAGATTCATCCATTTCATGGTTTTCCAATCTAATTTTGTATCTGTGAAGAATGTTCTATTCTTTGCACTAAATGTTACATGTGTTCCAGCAGGATTCTGAATATCGACTTGTTGAGTTCCTTCTAAAATTTTCATCAGTTTTACTGCGTGATCTTGCATCTTCTTATGCTCTTCTGATGTGAGTGCCAAAGCACCCTCAGTAAGCATATCTAATGTTACTCCAGGGCAATGTCCCAGACGTGATTCCATAGAACTAGTCTGTTTTTTTATGATTTTTATCCTAAAAGGTGTTTCTTCCCGATTTCCTTTCAACAAATTTATGTAAATATCTGTTTTCTTATCGAGAATCTTCTGGAGTTGTATTGGGATTTCTGTTCTAATTTCCTTAGGTTCTTGAAGAACCCAAAATCTTGTCTGTAATTCAAGATCCAAAGCACCAGATGCAAAAGCTTCTCCTATCTCATTTTTCTCTTTATCACAGATAATCAATATTGTTTCATTAGCGCGAGCTTCAAGAACATTTTTTAAGGCATTTTTTGTAGCATCAGAAGCCTTCAAATCTTATACCCCTTCTGCTATATTGTTGGAAAATGTTTAAATTTTTTCTTAAATTTGTTATTTTTGCTACTTTGTTTGACCTTAATTTTTCTTTTTAGATTGGAAAAATATGGATCAGAACAAACTGAGTATTAATCAAATTGAATAATAACTTTCGAATATTTTTGTCTATATTAATTAGTAATTTAGTATCCAGCTTTCTGAAGTATTTTTTTCACCGATTTGTAAGCTAAAGACGATTCAGGTAAATCTAGCAACGGCTTTCCATAAAGTACGAAGTTTTCTACTTCTTTGTCATAACTAATTTTTCCAAGGTATTCTAAGTTTATTCTTTTTTCTACCTGTTCTTCAAGTTCTTCTGGAACTCTGTTTCCTCCAACAACGTAGAAATTGTTGAATTCAATTTGAACTTCATTAGCTACTTTGTAGGCTCTTTCTACATGGTGAAATGATTTTTGAGATGGATCTATTATGTCAAAAATATCATCAACTTTAGATGCTATTCGACGGTTAAGGTGTTCAAGTCCTCCAGGAGAGTCAATTAATACATATTTGTATGATTTTGTTAATCCTTCTAGAGCATTCTTTAATGCTGTATTTGGAAGACAGTAACAGCCTTCAATGAATTTTGTTCCAATTGCCATGAAGTCAAATTTTTCTCCTTCATAAAGTCCAACTTCCCAGATTTTGCTTTCAATTCTTTTTGAAGGTGGAACTCCAACTGTAGTACCTCCGCCTTCAAGGAATGTTTCAACAAGCAGTTCAGATACTGTTTTTCTTCCCTCTTCTTTTAGATCGATTCCCAGCATTTCTGAAAGATTCTGGTCTGGATCTGCATCAATAAGAAGTATGGGTGTTTCACCTTTTTCGATGAAATATTTTGTCATAAGTGAAACAAAGGTTGTTTTTCCGCTTCCTCCTCTACCCATAGTGACAAGTCTCTTCATTAAAATACATCCATTTGTTATGAGATTAGATCTGTTTCTAGTAATTTATAGTTATTCAATTGGTACTTTCTTTGTAATTTTGTAGTCTGTTATAACATCTATTGTTCCTTTTAGATCCGAGTCGAGTTCAATATCACCAGTGTCGACTTTCAGTTTCTTAAGATTTTTCATTTTGTTTTCTGTTGCAATGACAATTATGTTGTCTTTACCCACTTTTTTAATTATTTTTGGGCTTATTTGCTGGTTTCCTCTTCCAAATATGAATCCTTGTCCACCGATTGGTGTAACGATGATTTTTGCAGATTTGTTTTTAATTGCATTTAAAATCTGTTTTTCATTAACATCTTTTGCTATTATTTTCTTTTTATGAAAAAGATCAACTCCAAGTAAGGTTTTTTTCTGGTTTAAAATGTCCCCTAATGTACGGGTAGTTGTCCCTGCTGAAACAACATAAATTATATCGTCTTTCATGTTTTCTGTAATGTAAACTGCGATTGCTGCTTGATTCCTTAATTCACTTTCAGTAATTGGAGATGCCATTTTAGCGCCTTGGATTAAATTTGGTTCGTATGGACTCAATAAGTATCCATGGAGTTTTGCAGAAACCCTGCCTTCCCTGAATGCTTTTTCGTCTATATCCATAACTTCAGCCTCCCACATTGGTAGTTGCTTTCTTAGAAAGTGAGATGTAATTCTTGCCGCAGATTTGGGATCAATTGCAAAGACAGCGCTATGCATCTTGACTCCTGTTGGAACACCTAAAACTGGCAGATTTTTGTCAACAGCGTTTAATATATCTCGAGCTGTGCCATCTCCTCCACAA
>JARRMB010000061.1:0-9097 GCA_037386325.1 Candidatus Bathyarchaeota archaeon | reverse complement strand
TCTGCAGCAGATGGATAGGGATCAATTTCTAAAACCTGTTCATAAAGATTCCATGTTTGTTCTGCAATAAACCAACATGAAAAGGCGATTGTAAGAAATATGAGGGAATTTTTAGGGAGTTTTTTTATTGTGTCTGATTTAATTACTGCCCAAATTGACAAGACAACTAGTGTTCCGGGAATAATTGTGTAAATGGGCAATGAAACAATATTTGAAAAATCTTCAATTCCTATGTTGACGTTGATAAAATACAGTCCTGCGATTAATGCCAGAATAACTCCTAAAGAAATTAACCAAACAGATAGAACTCCATTTTGACTTTGTTCTTGGCTCAATACCTGATCACATTTTATGAGTTACTTATAGAATTTCTTTTAATCAAATTAAAACATGCTTGGAGGGTTCTAAAATTCTAAAAATTGGGCAATTTTTAATAAGTTTAATTTCAATAATGGGCATGGGTGGTATAGATCTTCTATTATCTCGTGATTTGTCTTGTAAATTAAAAGAAGGACTAGATAAAGAAATTCTATCAAGGGTTGAAAGAGATCTTTTTTTCCAGCATGGGATGTCTATAAAATTATCAATTGAGCATTTTGAAAAATTTCATAGTATATTAAAACAGCATTCTGAATTTGATCCTAAAGAAATTGAAGAACAATGTTTGAAAAAAATAATTGAAATAACTCGAGTTGAAAATAATTTTTTGATTAAGGTAATTTCTAAACTTCTTGCCGAATTGATTTTTAATTATTTTGGTGATGAGGAATCTAGAAAAATTTTGATTTCTATAATGAATGATCCGTTAACTGTTCCAGAAATTCTAAATGTTTCGGGAGTGTTGAAGTCTCCTGCTTATAGGAAAATTGAAAATTTGTTATTGGATGGAATGATCTTGGAATCTGGTAAGGTATTGACTAACAACAAAAGGGTTTCACAATATAGGTGTGTTTTTGATAAAGTAACTTTTGTACTTGATAAAGGTCAATTCTCAGTTCAGGTAATTGTTAATAGCAAATATTTTAAACAAAGTTCTCTTTTCAAGTCCGGTTTAATGGAACCTAATTATTAAAATATTATTTCTCAATTTTTCTTTTGAAATTTAATTTTTATTGAATTTTTTCAAGATTTTGGAAGTAAGATTGTAAATGTGGTGGGGTTATTTTTTACACTTATTTTCCCCCCATGATTCTCGATAATTCTTTTACAGCTTGCCAAACCTAATCCTGTTCCTATTTCTTTTGTTGTTATCAAAGACTCAAAAATATGGGGCATGATGTCGTCTGGAATACTTGGTCCTGAATTCTCGATTTCCATTTTGACATATTGGGAATCTTCGGAAAATCGGATATTTATCTCACCATGATTTGTTCCTATTGCTTGAATTGCGTTGGTTAAAATATTATTACAAACAATTTGAAGCTGTATTGAGTCTGCAACTACTTTAATTTCTGTTTTATCGTATTTGATCTTGATGTTGTCTGGAATGTTAAGTGATTGAATTGTATTTTCCAAACAAGAGTAAAGCGATAATAGACTGTGGTCTAACTTTCTGTTTCTAACATAATCTAGAACATTATTTACTTGATGTGATATTCTTTCCATATTTTCAAAAGTAATTTTGAATTTTTCATTTACTTCTGGGTCGGAAATTTTTGCTTCAGGGGACTGGTTCTTGATTAACTCTAATGCCATACGAATATTGGATAATGGATTTCGAATATCGTGAGCTACTCTGCTTGCCAATTCTCCTATGGCTGCTAATCTTTCTTGTTTTATGAGCAGTCTTCGATTTTCACTAACGCTGAGATTCAATTGAATATTTTTCTTTAAGAAATAAAAGAGAAGGAATTCTGCTCCTATGATAAATACTGTCATAATTGTAATCAAAAGATAATTACCCTTTAGCTGTGATAATGTGTGTGGCAGCAAATCTTGATCTGAAATTACTGTGATCATATTCCAATTTTTATTACCGATATCAACTCTTTCAACAAAAATATGATATCCGTTATTGTGAAGATATGGTTTGTTTTGACTTTTTTCTATGGTTTCAACCACATCTAATTCGTCTTGAGGGGAATTTGAAGGATGATTGGAATGAACTATTATGGTTCCTTTATCATCTAATAGAAAAATTGATGAATTTTCTTTTTTTACCTCCTCAAAAAATCCAGTTAAATATTCTAAATCTAAACTTCCTCCCCACATTCCAATTAGTTTGCCATCTTCAGAATAAACAGGAGTAGAAATGACAACGATTGGATAATCTGAAGCTGCCGAAACGAATACATCTGACAAATAAGTTGATTGGGTTTTTTGCACTCCTTGAAACCACTCTCTATCTGAAAAATTCATTTTTGAAAGATTTGATTGATGCTCAAATGGTTCTAAAAAGTACATTCTTCCATCATTCAAAGTTATTCCGAATGACTGAAAACCAAAATCTGAGATTAGAAATCGTGCCGCCTCTCTCATTGACTTTTCCTCTGTTTTTGGAATTCCGCCTTCCTCTTCAACTATTTTGTTTATGCTTGAAAGATTTTTCCAGTCAGATAATGCTGGATATGCTTCCACTGCTTCGAAAAGATAATCAAAATCCGATATTATTTTTTGTTTTTGAATCTTGATTAAATTTTGAGTTTCGTTAATCTCTTTTTGCTCAATATTTGTATAAGTTGTTTCCATCACGTATATTGCTATGCCCATAATGATGAATGGAATTATAGCGATTCCGATTAAAAGTTGATATGAAAATTTCAATTATGCTTTTTCTCAATTGGCCCCTGTTAAAAACTAATTTTAAATTTTTTTGGCGAACAATTCAATTGGTTTTTTCATCCTTGTTTTTCAATGCAAAAATAATTTTCTTGAATGGTTGCTTGCACACTCATTAGAGCAAAAACTTGACATCGCAAGTACAAATTCTTCCTTACAATTTCGACATTTTTGCACGAATAAAATCATTTTTAGGATATTTATAAGGGTTTATGGAAATACGATATTCATATAAAATGTAGATATGCTGTTAATACTATGACTACAATTAACTACAATTAATTGTTGGTGGGAAATTAAATCATAAGAATTGAAAATTGAAGGTGGATCTGAATTTTATTGATATGCTTTTGGTTTGTCATGCTAGTTAACAAGGATATGTGCCAGATCTTAGTTTGTAAAATTTTGAATGTTGCCATCAAAAATTTATTCTACAAGCTATTTTATAATATGAAATAATGTATTGTACTGGTGCTTGTAAAAAATACAGGGCTACAGATAACACTAGAGAAGGGGGTCGGTATGAACAAGGCCAGAAACGTTGTCATAGATGTGAAATTTACATTAAATGGGAAGGTTTGTGGTGCCCATGTTGTGGATATTTGTTGAGGACCAAACCTCGTGGAACAAAATTAAAAAGAAGAGTTTCTCTGATGAAAAAAGCAAGGTTGAATGCTTAATCTTTGAGTAATAAAGGACACCCTTTATTGAAAAATATTCTAGTCACTATTTCATAAAATGAATTTCAGTGGATGCCTTTAATTTTATCTTTCTACTGAAATAATCAATATGTACCTAGAAACTGAGGTAATTCGTACTGTAATCTCAGTAATTATTCTTGTTTCTGTGGGCAGGTTACTGGGTATGGGTTGCTCTAGATTTAGAATGCCTAAGATTATTGGTTATGTAATAGCAGGAATTATACTTGGACCATACGCTTTAGGTGGCCAGATAATTTTATATGAACATCCTTTAATTGAATTGAATGTTTTACTTGAAGCATTTTCTCAAATAGCAGCAATAATTATCTTGTTTTCTGCCGGACTTCATTTTACTACCAAAGACCTTAGGAAAGTTGGATTAAAAGCCGCAGTAGTAAGTGGTGTTGAATTTTTGCTTTCCGTATCAGTAGCATACTATGTCTCTGTGTTTTTTGGACTGGACTGGATAACTGCTTCTATCATTGCAGCCACCTTTGGTGCTACAAGTGTTGCAATATCTGTGACAGTTCTAGAGGATTTGGGAAAAGAAAAAACAGAAGAATCCAAATTACTTGTAAATACTGCTGTTTTGGACGATATTTTGGGCCTTGCACTTCTTTCTGCTGTCACCACTATGGTATTGACACACTCCTCTCTTAACATCACCGACATTGTCTTACCTACGGTTGAAGCATTGGTATTTTGGATGTTGTTAGTAATTACTGCCGTTTTCTTTTTACCAAAAATTCTTCACATTGGAAAAATCCGAGGATCTGAAGCAACAACAGATGTCACTGTAATTGGGTCTGCATTTGGTTTCTCTACAATTGCTGCCTTATTGGGCCTAAACCCCATAGTAGGTTCATTTGCTGCAGGAATGGGATTAGCAGGCTCACATATCAATAAACACGTTCTAGAATATATCAAATCATTAAAATTTGTAGCAGCCCCATTATTTTTTACAATTATCGGGGCTCAAATAGATTTGAACCAAATTTGGAATATTAACGGGTTATTGTTCATTGCATTATTAGCATGTGCAGTAACCACTAAGATAATTGGAGCAGGAGTGCCTTCGTCATTTTTACTAAAGAGCAAAAGTAAAGGATTCAAAGTAGGATTTGGAATGGTTGGAAGAAGTGAGGTGGCATTCATAACTGCTGGAGTTGGGCTTTCTAGCGGAATTATTGATAATGGGATTTATTCTACGTTAGCGTTTATTATTTTGATAACCGCTTTCATATCACCACTTTTATTGCGACAATCATATTCCAAAGCAAAAAAACCAAATCATGCCAATTGACAACATCTTATTTTCAAAAAATTAAAAATCCAATGATTTTGAAAAAATAGTTTCAGGAAGATTGTTTTGAAATTGGGCTCTTTTTTGGGAATTATTTTATTATTAAGACTGGGATCTTGGATTTATGAGCCACATAATTTGAAGTGCTTCCCAAAAAGAACTCTTTCATTTCTCCCCTCCCTCTAGACCCAATAACAATAAGATCAAAATTATTTTTTTGTGCAAAAGATACTATTTTTCTTCCCTCTTCCCCAAACTCCAAAACATTGAAAAATCCCACGTCTTTTTTTGCACACATTGCCTTAGCGATTTCTGTAAAATGTTGTACGTGTTTACTTTGCATCTTTCCAATCATGGTTTTCTTCCTGCCCATTTCTGTGGGGAATGTTTGAATTACTGAAATACAAGTAATTGAAGCACCAGTTGGTTTTGCAAATTGCATGGCGGTTTTTAATGCTCTAAAGGAATTTTTTGAACCATCCAACCCAACCAATATTTTTCTTTTTTTCATAAAATTTAGGATTTCTTCAGCAGGACTTCCATAAAGAATTTGTTTTTTTAGTACCACATCTCTTCTTGAGGCATCTCTCTCTATTAGATTAAAAAATTTCTTTACATGGGAAATTATGGATTCCTTGTACGGTTCAACTATCTTAGCTGCAGCTTTATGATATGAGATAACATGTACCAACGTTATCATTCCGTCTGATATTTCTGCCAAAGCAAAGGCCTTACTCAAAGCTCTCTTGGAATTAGGGGAATTATCGTATGGGACTAAAATATTACAAAACGGTTTATTCATATTTGAATTTTGAAATAGAAGATTATTAAACAAATTTTAGATTATCAACTGTGATAAAGCATTCATTTAAAAAATCAATAAAGAAACATTTGATCTTCTAACGATAAATAATTCATTGATGATCTATTTTGCCACTAAATTACCCGCAACTTTTGATTTGCTGTTACTATGAATTTTGTTAAAAACCATGTTCGCCTCTGTGCACTCAAACCAGCTGTGGCTGACAGAGGCGAGATTCTGTAAGGAATCATTAATTTTTATCTTTTCTGAGTTATATTGTTTGCATATTTTTAAGCTGACTCTAAATTACATTTAGGAACTAATCCCTTTTCTTCTTTGAATTTCTTTAAAAGATCCTCTTTTTCTTCCTTTTGATTATCTGTGAATTTTCTTTGATATGAATGAGTTTTTTGTTTACACTCATTATCTTCAAAATTTGTATCCAGATAACTTGAAAATTGTTTTTGTAAGTTATCACTTTCACCTATGTATATGGGCTCTTCGTTTCTATCGTATAGTACATAAACTCCAGGTTTGGCCTTTACGTATCTTGCACTGTCAATCCAGATGTGGATTTTATCTTCTAATAAATTCATTATATTCTCCATTTTTCAATGATTAAGGGCCAAATGAAAACATTCCTTTCTATGAATAATTGAATAAATTTTAACTGGAAAAAAACCAGACGTGACAAAATCACACACTCAAAGATCGCCCGATTTTCCAGTACTATACTTTTTGATATTGTAGATTTAAGTAATTCTAGATGTCATGTCCATGAGTGACAATTTCTCGTTATCCTTTGAATCTAAATTATAGTTTGATTTACTAATAATGAAAATCCTCGATTTCTTGATTCTTACTACATTTTAGGCATAAAAAAAGGATAGCTAAAGGGTTTGTTTTGCCCTTTTCAACGCTTTTTGATAATTTGTTTTCTTTTTTCTTGCAGATTTTTCAGCCGTTCTAAGTGCTTTTTTCAGACTTTTGATCTTTGTGTTTGCTTTGTCAAAGTCTTTTTTTCGATTATTTGCTACTTTTTCAGCTCTTTTCTTTGCCTTGGTTACTGTTTTTGCTGCCTTTCTTGCAGTTCTTTTTGTTTTTGTGGCCGTTCTCTTTACTTTTCTTACAGTTTTCCTTGCTGTTCTAGTAGCTTTCTTGGCAGCTTTTCGTATTCTTTTTGCCGGTTTTTTTCTGCTTGGACTTTTTCTTGCAGCCATGATTATTTCAAATTTTTATTAATTAAATATTCTATACATCAGAAAAATTAAAGAAAAGCTCAACTTATCCATTGTTTTCAAAAATTATATTCTGCAACATTATTGTATTATTTACACTAGTACCTTATGACGCCACTGCAAGCAGCAGAAAAGCTCTAAAACAAATATTCTCCTTATTTGAAAAACAAAACTCACAAATTATTTTATTCACTTGCATTAGAGATAAAGCAACTTTTGGTTTTTTTAAAACTAAATCAGACAAACAACAGATTAAACAAGAAAAAGAAAATGCACAAAAATTTCATGATATTGCTAAAAAAGAAGCAAAAACATTTGGATTGGAACTTTTATCAAAAATTGTTAAAAGTGATTTGGAATCTAAATCAATTATAGAATATGCTAAAAAGGAAAATGTTGATGTAAGTAAATGAATTTGATTCCTTTAATGACCTTTTGTTGAGAGAGTTTTGATACTTCAGTAATTTCCTCTTCTGTCAAATAATTTAGGATTTTCCTAACAGTAAATGGGACGAACAATTAACTAAATTAGGGTGGATGCCTTTCGACCCATTTACTGTTAGGAAAATCCTAAATTATTTGACAGAAGAGGAAATTACTGAAGTATCAAAACTCTCTCAACAAAAGGTCATTAAAGGAATCAAATTCATTTACGGGGATACATCCCTACAAAATATTGCAGATTTTATAGATGCATGGCTTAGTGATGCAAATATGGTGTTTAGACACACGGGGGGTTCTGAATCTCACAAATTCCTTGTACACCATGAATTGGGGAAAAACTGGTCAATTTTCACAAATACAGTTGTTACAGGATTTGTCAAAGAATTAGGATATCAATTAACAGATCTTTCTGAAAAAGAAGATTCTTACTCCTTTACAATTAGCAAATAGATCAAAATGTATTCATTTGTATACAATTGAAATAAATTTGGATTTGGAATCTTTGTGTGATAGTATGGCAAAAAGAATCACGATAATGCTTGAAGATGATTTGGTAAAAAAACTGCATGAAATTCAGGCAAAACAGATCAAGGATACGTCCGAATCTGTAAGTTTTTCTGCTGTTTTGAATGACACTTTGCGAAAACGACTAAAATAAAAAATTTATTTATTTCAATATTTTCAAATTTGTCTAGTTTTTTGACTGTAAGTTTGAACGTGTTTTGTATTGATTAGGGTTATTTCATTTGCCGAAAACTGATTCAGGCCAATTGATTGTCATATTCTATAAACATCTCTACTAAATCATTAAGTATTGCTTTTTCAACAAAAAAGTTTTCCAATGCTTTTTTCGCTGATAAATCGTTCATACAGGTTTTAAACAAATTTTGTAAATCTATGTTATGGTTGATTCGAATATTGTATTTTGTAAGATGAAAAGATTGCATTGCATTCATTATAAAAAATAAAATAAAAAACAGATTTATCATCTGGAGCACTAATCCAATGTATGACTGAATCGCATATTCCCGTAAAAGAATTTATGGTAAAAAATGTAGTAACTGTAAATTCACTAGATTCTATAAAAGAAACAGCCAAAATAATGTATCTAAAAAAAGTAGGAGCTGTGATAGTTATTGAAAATAAAAAACCAATTGGTATTATCACCGTTAGGGACATCGTAAACAGCATTGGTCCATTTGAAAATCCGTTAAAATCACAAGTCAAAGAAATAATGTCTCAGCCACTTATTCACATTCATCCTGATGAATCCATTATCGATGTTGCAGAAATTATGACTAGTAAAAACATTCACAAACTCCCGGTAATAATTGATGATGAAATTTTAGGAATTATATCATCCAGTGATCTCGTTGTTTTGTTCTCGATGTTAAAAAAAGAGGACCTTGTAAAAACATTCAAGTCACAAATTCACGAATAACATGTACTTTTTTCCAACAAATATTATAAAATTTGGTTTTAAATTTAGATGTTAATATGTTGGCTCAAAGACAAGTATGATATCCAAATTATTTTCTCTCCTTCCTTATCTGTAGCAATATCGATTGCACGAATTATTGGCTCTACCATGATCTTCCCTCGTCTGGAATTTTTCCTCATTATTTCAATAATCTGTTCTTCTTTTTTTCTGATACGATTACCTTTACAAAGTACTTTTGGCTAAACTGTGGATAAATACTGCTCTTCCCTTTCCTGCATGAACTTCTGGTGGGGGTGTTTTTCCACGTCCACTTTCTTTGCTTACTGATACTCCGTTCACTTCCATTTTTTTGAGACCTTCACTGATTGCCATTACATCATTTAAACTCAG
>JARRMB010000060.1:0-5449 GCA_037386325.1 Candidatus Bathyarchaeota archaeon | reverse complement strand
GTCAAGGAAAAGAGATGACCTACAGTTGTTGATTTTCCGTGGTCAATATGTCCGATTACTACCAAGTTCAGATGGGGTTTTTCTGATTTGCTCATTATTTTTATTCTCCTTTATTTTTTTGTTTTATCATTTACTCATGATTAGCGTAATTCGTAGAGAGAACAGGCGGTTCAGTTATTTTAACTTTTTGAAGAAAAATCAAACGTAAAAACACCTTTTCTCAATGAGTATAAGCAAGTAATATCTTACCTTGAGGAACGGGCTATTCTCTCCATCTCATTACGCTTTTTTACAGCATAGCTTTTTACATCTTGTTTGGCTGCTAATTCCAATTCTTCAGCAAGATATTCATCCAAAGCTTTAGGATTACCAAAAGATTGTTTTCTTGCACCTTCGCTTAGAAACCTTAATGCAAGATCAACTCTTCTTTGGGGAGATATATCTACCGCCATATGATATGCAATACCACCGTAACTTATACGAGTAGTATCTTCACCGGGGGATGTGTTTTCGACGGCGGTTACAAGAACTTGTATAGGATTTTCTCCTGTTCGTATATGAATGATTTCAAGAGCATTTTTTACCAAATTTATGGCTCTTGTCTTCTTTCCGGCACTGCTGCCAGGACGCATAAGATTGTTTATTAATCTTTCAACGATGTTGACTTTTGCTTTATGGAACTTTCCATGTTCATGTCTTCCCATACTATGAGGAACATAAACTGGTTTAAGAGATATGTATTGCTTGAGCCCAGGATCCTCTACCTGAATACCTTCGAAGCTCCATTTTCCGAATAGTTTTATATCTTCCATGTTGCTCAAAAGAGCCACCTTGACAAAGTTTCTGGGTTCAGAAACAAATATTTAAGTGTTATTTAGAGTGCAGACCTAATTTCTATCGCATAGGTTTTTCTTTTCTACCGAGAACCAACTCATTAAGGGAAACTCCATTAACGGTTGAGACTTTCCATCGAACACCAGGAAGGTCACCCATAGCTCCACCACGAGATCCACCTATCCCTTCAACAACAACTTCATCGTGTTCATCAACAACATTTAAGGCACCATCTCCTGGAAGAAAAGCAGTTATTACTCTGCCATTCTTGATAAGTTGCGTTCTAACACATTTCCTTATGGCACTGTTAGGTTGCTTACTCTCAATCCCAACTTTCTCAAGCACTATGCCTCTAGCCATAGGAGCCCCTTTTAATGGATCTGATTTAATATCTAATCTTAGCATTCGACGTTTATAGTAGACGTCTTTCCATCTGAAGTTTTTTCGTTTTGCAAGCAATTTTCTTGCGGCAAGTTCGCCTTTCGGTGCTTTGGAACCCATGTTTTCTGTCCTCTAACCTTTCTAATTTCGAGTTCTTATATTTAAACAGTCCAGATTAGCAGACTCACATAAATATGATTCGCAAAAAATACGAGATTTCTTCTATTAAAAAATTTGCAGAATTAAGGTTATCTATATGTAAGTTCTTCGTCACACCATATTTGATATGGAGATTCTTTAAAACCAATTATCGGTTTAGTATTAATTATTATTTTTTCCCATAAATTATGGTCAATATTATACCTGAAATTATGGGTATTTGGTTTTAGAAGACAACGATATCCAATAAAACGTTCGTTTTTAAAAACAAGTCTCATTAAATCTGTGCATTGAGGGTCTGCGCAGTGAAGCGTTTCTCTCAACATTTTTCATCAAGTATATTAATATATAATAAAGAATCAAATAAATGTTGCCTAAGTATAATCAATTAAAATAAGAAAACAAAATCATTTTTCTGACATTATTTCTCTTGCATTATTAACGATGCCTTGAAGCTTTTCTTTAGAAATTCCCGTTAATTTTCTTAGTTCTGAAAGATTTTTTTCAATTAAATCCCTTAACAACATGATGTGATTAGATGTTAATTGATGCTTAGTTTGTGAATTCAGTTTTTTAAGAAGAGTTACAGGGTACAATTTCTTTTTTGAAATCAATGTTTGTAAATCACGGTTTTTTGGTGAACCCCATCCAATATGGCTAATTCCTCTACAATCCGCATAACGTCTAGCATGTTCAGACAATTTTGTATTACAGATAATCAACGAAAAATCAATCTTTAGATCATTTAACCCAAGTTCATATCCCTCTGTAACATCTTCAAATACAGCTCGAGAGATTCTACTAACATCGAGACTGGTTGTTGTATGATAGTTATAGTGATGTTTGATTTCAACTAAACAGGTTTGTCCATTTTTTCTTGCAATGGCATCAATTTCATGTTCAACACATCGTCCTTTTACAATTTGATTCGGAGAGACTTTGTAACCATTCTCATTTAGCAATACTTGAATAAAATGTTCAAATTCTGGGGCTGGATTAAATAAACTCAAAGCTTTCCTTAAGTCAATCTGATGCTGAATAACAGGTTTATGCTTTCTTAAATATCTAAAAATCATTTGAAGAATTCTTCGCGTATCTACTCCGTTATAGATTTTTGATTCTATTTTTGTGGCGACTAATTCAGCAACTGTCCTTGTTGCACCCATTCTAAGACAAGTGTTCACAACTTTTTCTCTTTCGAATAATTGGGTTGTTCCGTCAGCCTTTGTTACATAAATAGACAAAACCATCTACCAACTGACAATAAGAGTAATAAACTAAAAAAGATAAGCTATTTGATAGGCTCTTATTTTATGATTAATTTACCAAAAAATTGTTTTCAAGTATTATTCTGTTATCAGCTAAGAATCTTTCATTTTGATTAAAATTCTTAAATACCTTCAAAAAAATTATTTCCAAATCCTTGGTTTCTAAATGCTATTAAAAAGTCATAAGAAAAATTGGAGAGAAAAATAATTCTTAGAAATCATAAGTAAGCGTCTGTAACATATCTTCTCATCATTCTATGGGTATTGAAATAGTAAGCAACTTTTCCGATAGAGTTTTTCATCATCTTCACCCATTCGTCTTTGGCATCATAGAACTTGGGAATAATAAGATAATGTAATTTACTATAAAGATCCTCAAGTTCTCGAACTCTTCTTTCCTGCTCAGATAAAGGTTCATTAGGTTGTGGTCCAATTGCCCATCCTGTTAAACCTTCTACACAACCTTCAATCCACCAACCATCTAAAACACTGAAATTTATTACACCATTATGTGCTGCTTTCATTCCACTTGTTCCTGAAGCCTCAAATGGAGGCAAAGGAGTATTTAACCATACATCAACTCCCGACGTAAGTTTGGTAGCCATTTCAATATTATAATTTTCAAGGTAAACAATTTTAATTTCATCCTTCAATTTGTTTTTGAAATCAAAAATTTCTTTTATCAAATCTTTTCCTGCTACATCTTTAGGATGTGCCTTTCCAGCAAAAATTAATTGAATTTTTCCGCGTCTTGAAGAATCTCTAAGTCGATGTAAATCCGAAAAAATTAATGTCGCACGCTTATACATTGTAGCTCTTCTAGCAAAACCCAAAGTCAAAGTATCAATTTCCATCTTCACATTTGTTTTTTCATTTACTAAATTAAGTAAATCTTTTTTCGCTTCAAGATGTGTTTCTCTAATATCCTCATTTGAAATTTTATCAATTCTTACGAGAAGTTCGGGTTCGTTTACCCAACCTGGAAGATTTTTATGAAATAATTCTCGAAAATGATTGCAAGTCCACATGTAAGAATGTACTCCATTCGTTACTTCTCGGATATAATGGCCAGGAAATAACTTCCTTGAATATTTCATATGGGCTTCTGTTACACCGTTTGTATATTTGCTTAGATTTAACGCAAGAAGAGTCATATTCAATTTATCAGGCCCCCCATATTCCTTGAGAACATCGATAGGATAATTATCATCTAGCAATTCACTAACTAGACTGTATGAAAATTTGTCAAATGCAGCTTCCACAGGTGTATGTGTTGTAAAAATACATGAATTTTTTACTTTCTTAATATTCATATCATTCTTTTTTAGTAATTCCAAACCGAGTAAGCTAGAATGCCCCTCATTCATATGATATTTTCCGATATTGAAATTTAGAGCATCTAAAATTTTAACACCGCCTATTCCAAGAATCATCTCTTGTTTTAACCGATATTCGTCATCACCTCCATAAAGAAAAGAAGTGATTTCTCTATCTTCCCGTGAATTTCCATCAACATCAGTATCAAGAAATAATACTGGAACAACTCCTCCTGTCAAACTTTGCTGATCAAAAAGCCAAGCCTTAATTTTGACGTCCCTGCCCCCAATTTTAATTGCCACATCAGAGGATAAAGGATACAAAAATTCAGAAGGTTCCCAATTTTCAGGATAATCTATCTGTTTTCCGTCTTCAGTCAATTTTTGCTTTAAATAACCTTTCTTGCTAACTAGAGTAACTGCAACTAAAGGAATTTTTAAATCAGCACTAGATCTTATCGTGTCACCTGCTAGAATCCCTAGACCTCCGCTATAAGTCGGAATTTCGCTCTTTATTCCGATTTCCATTGAAAAATAAGCGATCTTTGAACCTTCCAAAAAAGTGTCTCTACAATGTTCACTATCAAAATAATATCGTTTACCCCGTACATCAACTTTAAAACTAGTTTTCCCAGGATCCAGAGGCATTCCGCAAACAGGATCAAATACTGTTATCATAAAAAAGTTACCAACAATAGTAAATGCATTCAATCAGTATTAAAAATTTAACATTCAAAATAATTTTGACATAAAAAAGTTCACTCTTAATTGAATATTTTTTAGTTCTTGGTTCAATAAAGACCCTTAATTAATTTCAAAAAATATGAAAATTAATTATTACAATTAACAACATAGAAAAGTTAAGTTAGTTTCAAATCAACTAATTTTCTAACATAACAATAGTGTTAATGATATTTGAGGAGTGTTTAAAGCAAACTCAGAGGCTTATCCATAACAATATCGCAACAATTAAACCATAGATTGCAATTGCTTCAGCAAGGGCTACTACCAAGAAACTTCTGAAAAATGTTTCAGGCTTCTCTGCTAATGCACTTATGGCTGCAGTTCCTGAGGCTGCTATTGCTTTTGCTGCACCCAACCCAGTAAGTCCCACAGCTAGACCAGCTGATATAGCAATAGTTGCCCTATCCAAAGAACCGTTGATATTTGACGTGGTTTGATTTTGAGCGAGAGGAATTGACATTGCAAATACGGTTGACACGGCAATTATGAGCATAACAACGAATTGTATAATAAACAATAAAATTGCTGTTCTTTTTTTCAAGTTTTTCCCTTCGTTTGAACACTATTTCCTAACATGCTTACGTTGGTTCTTGCTTTTAACACTTTTTTCATTTATTGCGGTATCCATTTCTTTACCTATTTCTTCTACTTCTTCCCGTATTTTATTAACTTCAGTTTCTATGTTTTTTAGTTGGTTTTCTGCAATTTTATGGATGTCTTTTTCAAAGCTTTTATATTCTAGATCAA
>JARRMB010000059.1:0-7686 GCA_037386325.1 Candidatus Bathyarchaeota archaeon | reverse complement strand
TTGGCAATGTCAACAATCTAAATGTGAAGGTCTATTAATTGAATGTCGAATAAAAACAAGGGATTATTCTATTTTTCTTGTAACTGAAGGTTTTAATGTGGTTGCCCAACTTCATGTACCAAATCATATCCTTCAAGAAACCAATCCTATAAAAAATTTTATTTCCGAAAAAAATTTACGACCAAAAATAATGGCTAAAGTTAATGTTGAAAATCCTTCAATCAAAGAATTAAGAATTGGTATGAAAGGCATTAAATTGACGGGAAAGGTAACTAAAATATCAAAATCGAATACTGTTTATGGTAGATTTGGAGAAGAAAAGACTGTAGCAAACGCAAAATTATCCGATGAAACTGGATTTATTCAATTTCCTTTATGGAATCAACAAATAGAAACAATAGCTCCAGGAGATCTATTACAAATTGAAAATGCTTATGTTGGATCCTTCAAAGGTGAACTTCAATTAAGAATCCGTAAAAGAGGCAAATTAATTGTTATTCAAAAGTTTAACAAAATAAAACAACCGAAAAAAGTTAACAAAACCGTCAGGTGACATATTGAATAAATTCCTCAAAGCGATTGATTAAATTGAATACTAACTGTACTAAAACCTTCAAGGTTGAGAATTAAATCTTTTAGGAAAAATCGGTTTTGTTGTTTGGATACGGAATGCGTGCGTGCATCATCTAAATCTAGAAATTGGTTTTAGAGTAAAATTTTTTCCGTAGCTAATCCTATTTGTTTACTCTTATTTGAGGTCGTATAACTGTAACCTCTTAATACAAATTTTGTTTATAAACCTGAAATTGAAGAATAATTAGGGGTTTTTTACTTTTTCTACCCTAAAAATACCTTATTTTTTCTATCTATACCTAATTATTCTTGTTGTAGCGTAGAATGGTAGAGGTGAACTATTTTGATGTTTGAAGAAGACGAAGATTGGGACGACGAAGACTTTGAAGATGAAGACGAGGAATAAAAAGTCTCGATTCCTTTCTAAAAATTTAGGCGCTGTCCTAATGTGACGAGTTTGATTTTTTTCTTTTTTTAGTTAAAATTTGACCCTAACCCGTTCTATGATAATTCTTAGTGAATGTTACCCTACCTGACCTAGTCTCTAGCATGGACTGTGACCCATTGGGTGATATGTCACTCAAATCCACTTTTTTGATTTTTGAGAGTGAAAATATTTCAAATAGGAAAATAATAGCATAATTCATTAATCCCGAATAGTCAAATTCCAGAATTCCTTATAATCAAAGTTAGCAGTATGTCTTTAGAATCAAGGTGTGGTTCTTTTGAAAGAGGAAGTAGATCTGGTGGTTCTTGGAGGAGGAACAGGAATATTTGCAGCCTCTCGAGCTGGCAAAATGGGTTTAAAAGTTGTTCTCGTTGAGAATAGAAAATTAGGAGGAGTCTGCCTAAATTGGGGAGGTCTTGCCACAAAAACTCTAACATCTATAGTAGATTTGTTTAAAAGTGTAAAATAAACAAGCGAAAAAGGGATTGATGGATCGGTAGCTCTTAATTGGCTTGAAATGAAAATAAATAAGGATAAAATTTGTTCCCAATTCTCAAAATTCCCAGAGACTTTTTTGAAAAAAGATGGTGTTAGAATAGTTATTGGTAAAGGAGAAATTTTATCTCCAACAAAAGTCAAAATTACCTCTGATAATGAAGAAGAAATCATTGAAACCAATAATATTTTGATCGCTACTGGGTCTCACCCAATCACTATTCCTGGAGTTGAGTTAAAAGATCCTATAGTTGACAGCGATAGAATGCTTGAATTAGATTCGGTTCCTAAATATTTGATAATTGTTGGGGGAGGAATTGTAGGATTAGAATTTGCAACAATTTTCAGTAATTTAGGTTCTAAAGTTACAATAGTGGAAATGTTGCCACGATTATTACCTGATGAAGAACCTGAAATAAACCGCTTTTTATTGAATAATCTCAGAAAAAATGGAATTAAGGTTTTAGTGGATAGTAAAGTCGTTAACGTTAATGTTGTCGACAATGGAGTTAATGTGAAGATAAAAACACCATCTAAAGAAACAACACAGAATGCAGACAAGGTTATGATGGCTATTGGTCGAAAACCTAACATTGATAGAGAAAAATTAGAAGTTATGGGCGTGAAAACGACCCGTGAAAAACATTTGGGGAATGGGAGATGCAGTATTTCCTCACTTAATTGCGAATGTAGCTATTAAGGAAGGAAAAATAGCTGCATCAAATATTGCAGGTATCGATTCGAAAATGGATTATGAACTTATTCCTCGTTGCTGTTTCACAATACCTGAAGTTGCAGCAATTGGATTAACAGAAAAACAGGCTAAAGACCAAGGATTAGAAATTGAAACTGTGAAAGTCAATTTTTCTTTTCAGAATTTTCGAGCAATGGCATCAAATAAACCTGAAGGTTTCGTAAAAATAGTAACATTGATTGATGGAACCATTATTGGAGCCACAATTGTTGGAGCTTCAGCAAGTGACCTCATAAGCGAATTTACATTAGCAATAAAAAATAAAATGACAGCAAAAGAAATGAGTGAAATAATATATATTCATCCCTCCTTCTCAGAAGCCATTCAAAACGCTCTTGAAAAGATTCAAGGATTATCCATGATGTAAACTGTTTAGATGACCAATGCGTCACTCTTTTTATGGTTGAATGAACTTTTTTGTTAAATCATTTCTGATTAATATTGATTACAATTCATACCCAATTACTACAATTCATGATTAGTCTTGCGGATGGCTTATTATCGTTCAATCATGATAAACCGATTCATGGAACAAATGAAGGAATATATTTTGGGTGAAAAAAATGAATGTATTAGTGATTTATGCACATTTTAATCCAAAATCATTTAACCACGCTATCCTAGAAGCGTTCACTAAAGGGCTTACAGATGGAGAGCACAACTATGAAGTTGTTGACCTATACGCTACTAAATTTGATCCATGCGCGAAACCGCAGGATCTTGCTCAGTTTTCTGGGGAACAAATGCCAAAAGATATTCTAGAGCAGCAAGAAAAAGTGACCGATGCAGATGGGTTGGTTTTTATCTTTCCCAGATATGATTGGACTTATCCCGCCATTCTTAAAGGGTGGATCCAACGTGTTTTCTCATATGGGTTTGCTTATAGAATGTCCGAAAAGGGAATAGAGGGGCTTCTTCATCCAAACAAAGCTCTCCTTATTTCTACAACTAATGCTCCGCAAGAATTTTATGAAAAAAGTGGTTTAGATGATGCCTATAAGAAGATTAGCAGTATGTCACTTAGAGATTACAGTGGAATTGCCGATGTTGATCATGTTACCTTTTTTTCATTAAGCGTTGTCGATGATGAAAGCCGGAAGAAGTATTTAGAGAAAACCTACTTTTTAGGAAAGGAGTTTTGAAAAGTTACAGAATCAAATTTTAACTTTTTCTCTTAATATAATATTGTGTGATGAAGGAAGTTTAAAACCCAGCTTTGAAACTGTCGAATTATTCATTTTAGAAAAAGGTTCTTGTTAATATGAATTACGTGCTTTAAGGATATGTTCTGGCATTTTTGTTGAAGCCCTATTCCAATAGTATTCAAACAAATCTACACAAAATTTTTGAGACATTTCATCAACAACTGTAAAACCTTTATAATCAAAATCATCGTTGGAAGTTGGAAAAAATATTTTTCCATTAATCTTTTCAGATAATCCTATTGTGGTATCAACGTGATCAAGCCAACGCTGTTCAACCCTTCCTTCTTTTCTTGCCTTTTTTTCAACAATCATGTATTTCTGCATATTTTTTCGTTCAAACCATCCTTCAGGTAAAGAAAGATCTTTTGGCATCATAATTCTAAGTTTTGCACCGTTTTCAAGAGCCTTCGTTATATGGGGAGTAGAGCTGAAAAGACGTTGATCAGAGGTAATCCAAAGAAAATCTTCTGCTTGGTCCATCATCATTTCGATTTCATAGAAGGCGAACATAACATCATTAAAGGAATTGCAATTTTTTAGATCACCAAGCCTGCAAAAGAACTCATGAGGAAGATAAGATAATATATGAGAATTGAAATACTCCACATTTTCAGAAAGAAATTCAAGACCTGGAAGGAAATTTAGAGTATTTTTTCCGAGTTCTGTTATTTTAAAAGATCCGTCACCTATCCGTTCAACTAAATGTGCTTCAGAAAGTCGTGATATATTTCGTGAGGTTTCCTGAACCGTAAAATTAAGTTTCTTCGATATATGGGCAATTTTTGCAGGATTTTCTTTCAAATGTTGAAGAATAATTAATCTGTCCTCGTTTGAAAGTTCAAACAGGAGACTGGAAAGCTTCTCCATTTTGATCCTCAATCTAGCGTTTTCATAGAGTCTTTATAAGTTTTTACATACACCATTAATGCTACCTAAAACGAGCTTTTGGTCTATTAAGTAAATATATTAAGAAGTCCAAGATCTCTTTTTTAACAACCTCATAAGATCATCCCTGGTCAAATCGACCCTTAGAATTCCGTTTTCTCCTTTGATTTCCAATACCATATCTTCAACTAAAGACAAGTTCTTGAGATTACCTAAAACACACTCAAACAAAACTGGATAGCGCTCTTTAGGGTTAAATGACATTTGTTTAATGTGATCTTTTGACTTAATTTCTACAGAAAATGCACATTCAGTTGTTTGATTTTCCATTCTTTTCACTTCATAACTAGTTAGCATAACATGAGATAAACCATACTCAATATGGAATATGAAAAAACATAATCCGATGCACCAATTGGTTTATTTGAGTATTCATTATCAAAATATAATAGAATCTTAAAAGAATAAACTAATCTTTTACCTGTTTTGCGTGTTGTCCGAGTTAATAGTAGTCCTGATACTTATTCCTCATAACTAGTCATTACATTTCATAGTTGTTCTTGCGAATAATTTATCCCACTCTTAGAAAATCTCATTTTCGTGATAAAAGTTGAATAAAATAGGAAAAAGAAAAGTTTTTGTCGTAATGTTTCTCAATCCAAAAATTGGAGACGGGAATTAATATGAATAAAAGAACCGAGGGTGCAATTTTCTGGTTAGGTATAGGTGTGATTATTTTTGTTGAGGCTTTAAGCTTATTTGGAAATGCAGTTGGATATTGGGAATCAATTTTTCCTTTTTGGGCTACAATTTTTGTTTGGATTGGTTTTGCGATAGTATATACAGCAGTTAGAAAACTCATTTCTTCGGAGGTTAATCAACCCAACACACACTTCTGGACAGATTATTATTCAAGAAGATGGTTCAGGCATTGGAGATTCTGGAATGGCAGGTTTTTCGAGTTTCCTGATGAAGAAGTAAAGAAAAACGAAAAAGTTGATCAGTCTTGATAGATCAAAGTCGGCTGTTCTTTCTTCATAGGCCGAAGTATAAAGGTAATTGAATAGAGGAAATGAAATTAAATGATGGAATTTCAGAATGACCTTGAAGTTTTGTGCAAGTTTGCAAAAGACCTTGGAGCAACTAACGCTAAACCATTTAACGCCAAAGACGTTGTCATCGATCAAAGAGTTAAAATGAAATGTCAAGTCCCTCCATGCAAAGATTATGGAAAAAATCTGATGTGCCCTCCATATGTAATGAATATCAACGAGCTTCGAGATGTATTATCTAAATATGAGTGGGCTTTACTCATCCAAGTTGAAGCGCCTTTTAATACAGAAGTTAAAAATGAAATATCACAGACCGGTGATGTCGGGAGTCTTTATAAAAACAAAGAATTTTTAATGGCATTTGGACAAAACTTTGGATCAAACTTCAATCTATTGCATCTAATAATTAACAAAGTTGAAGCAAAAGCGTCTATGCTTGGTTATCGTTTTGCCACAGGATTCAAAGCTGGTGCATGTAAGCTATGTCCTGAATGTGTTGCAGAGAATTCTGGGAAGCATTGCAGGCATCCTTACCAAGCTCGGCCATCTATGGAAGCAGTTGGAATTGATGTGCTTAAAACAGCTGAAATTGCGGGTTTACCTGTAGATTTTCCGCCAAAAGACAAAGCAGTATGGAACGGACTTGTATTAATCAATTAATTAGTTTGGAGAGGAGACAAATGGACGAAAAGAAGAATGATGAGAAAGATGATGTTAAAATTTCAAAGTTGAAAAAATCGTTGAATGAATTCTTTACGGATGATATTAAAGAAAATTTCAATGACATAAGAAAGGACGCAACTAAAGGGCTTTACCGATCTTTTGCAGTGCTAGTTGCAGTTCCTTTTGGGTGGATAATTTTTCTATCAATACATTGTTTCTTCTGGTCAACAGCTTTTACTTTTTATCAAAACTTGGTTATAACTTTTGATTCATTGATTATAGCTGTTATCGTTGCTTTGGGACTGATTTACAAAGTTAGTGGAATTTGGAATATTTCCAAGCGAATTCGGGCATTAATTTCCAAATTAACTGAAAAGGTGAAAAATAATTATTAAAAACGAAAAGCGATTTTCCATCCAAAATACGTATCAACCGTTATTATTCATCTCAGAGATGAACAAGAAAGTAAAAATTTTATTATGCCCATTGTAGCCTTCCATACGCGCGCAAAAATTTGTTGTAAAGGTAATAGAGTTGAAAATCAAACCATACCTAATCTGTTGCAGCGCTTTAAAAGATGAAATAGAAAAGCTTTCGTTGATTGAAGATTATAACATCGTTTTTCTTGGTATGACTCTGCATAGCGACTGTGACCATTTAGAACAGAAGCTAAGGAAGGTCATAACAAAGTGTGCTGAGAAATCTTTCAGCAAAGTTACTCTGGTTTACGGTGATTATTGTTTAGGGCCAAATGATAAGATGAAAAAACTTGCAAGAAAGTATAATGCAAGAAAGGTTGATGCCTTAAACTGCATAGATTGCTTGTTGGGTGGCAATGGCAACTATCTAAAATTAGATCCGGAAAGCAAAATGATTTTTCTCAGTCCAGGATGGATAAAATACTTTGATTATTATCTCAAATCCACTTCAAAAGAAGCTCAAGAGTTTTTCATTTCATTATTTGGTGGACTTGAAGGGATAATTCTTCTTGACACATTGGGAAATCTGAAGGATTACGAAGACAAAATAAAGAATTTCGTGGATATTACAGGACTTGAGATACTTAAAACGACAAAAATTGATACTAGAAATTTGAAGAATTTAATTATGCGTGCACTCAAACCCAAAGAATGTACTCTATAAATATGAAAATCAAATTTATTTTAAAAAACAATTGGTATACTCATACTCAACAGTTAACCTGGGTCCTTTGCAAAAAACGAGATAATTAATGATGCAATGAGACCAAATGTTCCAAGGGTTATACCCAAAGTTTGGTACCCATATTGACCAAGAATCAGTCCCCCCATAACGGCACCTATTACTCTGCCCAAGGACCAGAATGCCTCATTCATTGACATCATTGTTCCCCTTGATTTTGGTGCTTGTTCAAGGGATAAACTTCGGCCAGCAGTAATTCCAAAACCTCCCACAAACATAGCCAAGAAAGACATAATTACAACACCCAAAAAATTAGGCATTAAAACTGTGGCAGCAATCAGCAAACCTCTAAAAAAATAGGAAAAAACCACAAAACGTTTGCGACCAAACTTAACTACTAAGTAACCACCAATAACACTACCTAAAGCATAAATCAAAATGACTCCTAAC
>JARRMB010000058.1:6166-10649 GCA_037386325.1 Candidatus Bathyarchaeota archaeon | reverse complement strand
GAGTAAAGTGTCATTTAACCATCGTTAATGTGGTGTATTTGTTTATTTAATACTATTTTATCGGTCGATAGTTAGGTTTTTTATTGAAAAAAAGATTAGCTAAACAATAAACAATCTTTCATTGTACAAGATATTATTTAATGTCATTAATATGTTGAAAGAAAAAGAGGAGAGAAAAAAGTAGAGATTATGGGATGGATATATCTTTGGTGTGGACTATGGGTCGAAATGAACGTATCCCTCATAGTCGTAGAATGGGGCTTCATCTAACCAGTATCTTCCGTTTCCATGCAGGTTGGCAAGTTCGCCTGTGCCCTCTATGATAGTCCAGCGAAACACCCCCTTGCTGCCGCCTAAATTCACTGCCAAAGTTAACGAACCTGTTTTGCCCAAGACTGTAACAGTTGGGAAGTATATTCTTTCGTGGATATTAACTGTAGTTTCAGGACCTCCACTCGGTGGGACCCATTTATGCAACATTAATCTGCCTTCATATTCAGTATCGCCAGCTATGTCCCCTGACCAGGTAACAAAAAGTGTTGAGGTCATAAGTACGTTATCACTCTTGCCTTTGGGGATTTCTCCAAGAGGTATAAAATTCGTTATCATTTGGGTGCCGTTCACAAATGTAGATTTTTTTGCATACGTTATTCCAAGTAAAGGAGTTGTCAATATTGCAACAGCCATTAAAACAATAATGATTCCTAAGATTTTTTTATTCATTCTTTCACCTCCCCTACTCCTTTTTCAGGTTTATTATACAAACATGTTTTATCAAAAAATTATATAGTGATTTTTATGCATTTTTTCGAAAAAGTAAACAAAATTTCTAATCTTCTCTTATTTAGAAATCAGTTGTTTATGTGGTATCTTAAATCTAATCTACACTTTACCAAATTCAATACTTAGATGTTTCAATGAAATCTTTCTTTTACAACTTGGACATCTATTATCAATTTCATTTCTTAGTTTGTATAAAAGAATCATCTTCTCTCCTCTCTCCTTCATACAATGTATGTCCATATTCATGACAAACAATACTAAAGCCCATTTAACATCAAAAATGGATATGTTATAATATAATGATTCAAAATAATAGCTTAGGAAGATAATTCTATGATTATTACCAGTTGCAAGCCATATGGAATTATAAAAGGGATGCTTAAGAAATGGAAAACGATTGGAGTCATTGCTTGTAATAATTGTGCACGTGCTTGTGAAACAGGGGGTAGAAAAAAGATGGAAGAATTGGCTGAGAGACTTAAATCTGATGGATATGATGTGGTGGATACTGCTTTGATTCCGATGGCTTGTAATCTTGATTTAGCGAAGAAACCTGAGTTATCTGCAGATCTTTTAGTAGTTTTGGCTTGTGATTCAGGATTTTTTACCTTTGCAACTGTTTATCCTACAAAAAAAGTTGTATCGGCAAATGACACACTTGGTTCTTGATTATTTATTAGATAATAATTTTTTAAGAAAAATCTAACTGAACTTAGTTTGGAATAGGTTTTATGAAATCACTTCCACAAGCAGGACATCTAAAACTAGGAAATGTTTGCAAACCAAACATGCAGTAAAACCACAGCTATAACGGTCTTAAATGAAGTACCACATCTGATTTTCTAGCAAACGTCACATTCGATCATTGTAGTGCCTTTAATCTGCTTCATATAATCAGATTTGACAAAACAGTTTTTGATAGATTGCTTTGAGTATACAAAGTAATACAGGAGAGTGCAATTAAAGAAAATTGTTATTTATATTTAGAAAAGGGATTAAAACTTGAATTTTCAATAATTTCAATTTCTTTTCTAGCTAATTCTTTTGTCGTTTCAAAGTCACTACAATTGACGTAAGATTCAGTGTTTCCTTTACTGCAATAGCACAGTACTGGAAATAAACATCTATTAGGTTCAGATTTGAATTCTATCTTCTCATCATGCCAAATATTATGAATACAAAACCAACAAATCAATTCAGAAGGTTTTTTATCCAATTCTTTGACCTTCAGTTATAACTTCTAGTCAATTAATAAATGTAAATTATGGTTATAATAGTATTTTCTTTCCACATTCAGGACAACCTATACTAAAGCCCATTCTAACATCAAAAAAGAGTAAACTTGAATTAGATTTATTGATTTTATCCAAATAGACAAGATTGTAGTGGAAAGATGGCAGAAACTAATAAGAAACGTTAAGGAAAGGGCTGTTCACTCCACGATGGCGATGTCACCCGAAAATAACCTCGTAGCAAAACTTCCCTTTTTTTCTTAATAAAGAATAGGTTTTATCCAATCAAACAAATTTAATAGTATTTTGAGTTCTATCAGAAAATCTTAAGAAATTAAAATTGAACTTATTATAATTTGAAAATGGGTATCTAAAATGAGTGTTAGGGGGTTTATGAAGGATTTAATGATACTCGGTGCGATTGCCTCTTTAATTTTTGGTTCAGTAATAACATTATATATTTATCTTACTACTTATGACACAAAAGCTTTGATTCTAGGTTTAATTCTTACCTTTTTAGCGGTTTTTGGTGCATACGCTCGATACAGATTCTTATTCGACACCGTATGGAAACTCTGGAAACAATGGGTTAATAGAACATAATTTGAACACTAAGATATTTCTAGTAAAAGTTTGATATTTCACCCGAAAACCTAGTAGGAAACTTCTTTTTAAATAAAAAATTAGCTAATTAATAAACAATCTTTCATTATACAAAAGATAATCTATTGTTTCAAGTTCATGAGAAAAAGAAGAGTTAAAGTTGTTTTAGTCTATGTTTTATGTTTTCTTCTGTAGATAAGTGCTAGTAGAGTTACTGCTATGAACAGTGGTGCTAAAAGGATTGGTGAAAATTCTGGGACATCAGTTCCATTTAGGGTTGTCCACATAGTAGTGCCTTCAAATTGAAATGTGAAGTGGTCAGGTTCTGATGAGGGGTCTATTCTAAGATTCATAACGCCAGAATATATTACTTGAAGTCTATCCCCTGGAACTAGATCAAAAGTAAAAATGTCATCACTATTATCATTCTTTAGTTCCAGAGTGTTGGTTATGTTTTCTAAACCACTTGGAAGAGTTGTCACTTGCATGGTGAATCCAACACTGCTATCTGATATTAAAGTCCCATAAGTTGAGACTTTGCAATAATCAAATGGAATCTGAGCAAACACAAAAGGAAGGAATGCAATAACAATCATGAAGGTGCTAATTGTTATGAATGTAATTTTTTTATTCAAACATTCACCTCCCCCTGATGGTTATTAATTAAATTTTGATTGTCAAACTTTGTTTATTTTTATATTTAAAATCTGGTTGGGTGTACGTACACCCACCCACTATATTATGTCATAATTCTTAGAAATCAGGTTGTCATACCAAATTTTATTTATCATTAGATGCTTACTTTTCATTTAAGGGGAAAACTTGGTAAGTACTGCAAGAATTGTTGGAATAGTGGAATTTATTCAAATTATTGTTATATTGCCTCTTAGTGTCTTTTCTCTTTGGATTGCAGTTAGTAATATTTCCTATTTTCCAAGACCCTTTAACAGCTTATTAAGGGAAAATTATCAATCATTACTTTTTGGATTATTGGGAATTGTTACTTTTGTTATTGGATTAGTTGGAGTTATTAAATTAAGAAGTAAAAAAATTCTATTTTCATTTATTACTTTTTCATTAATTATTATATGGTCTCTATGGACTATTATCGTAGCCATATTAAGTCTTAGAGAAGACGCAATATATACTCTACAATTTACAGTTAGTTGGGAAGGAATAATTCTGGGAATTATTATGATAGTTTCCTCTGTTTTATCTTTGTATTTTCTATCAAAAATAAAAACAACCTAAAATGTGAATAAATAAAATATGGTCAAATTAGTAATATTGATTTTAGATTAACAAACATGAAATACCAAATTTATTAAGATACCGCATTGTATGAGGTAGGGGAGTTTTATTCATCCGTTCATTCCTAAATAGTTTCTAAACGGTCTTTTTTCTTCCTTGCCTCATGCACTACAAATTAAATGTTAGAATTAAAATATTTTGAGAATTCATTATAGAATAGTATTCTATAAAAAGAGGGTTGAATTAATTGGCTCTAATTTGTTCACCAATTAATATGTGTCAATATTTTTAGAAGATTAAACTAGGTGGGGAGTACAGAACTTTATAATTAGTATCTTTTCCCTTTTCTCCCCCTTTCCCCACCTATCAAAGTAATAAAATCTTTCAAAGTTCAAATGATAATCTGATTTAATTTCTCAGCTCTCAAAAGATGATCATGTGTATGTAGACAAGTAGGGCAGTTATTAGGGGTACTGTAATGTTATCATCTATTCTAGGTATTCTTTCAATTAGAGTTGCTATTGCTCCAACGATAATTCCATAAATCCCAAGATATAAGAATCCGATTATTGAACAGACCAAAAACATTGCTATTGACCCATCCATTGATTTAA
>JARRMB010000058.1:0-6152 GCA_037386325.1 Candidatus Bathyarchaeota archaeon | reverse complement strand
TACAGAGTCACCAAATGACATAAAGAGTAAAGGTATTAATCCAACCATAATGTCTTGAAGCAAAACACCAATTAAAAGAACTGATCCGTAAGCTAATGTGAAGTGAACTTCATAGGCGTTTTCCTTAACTTGAAACCAGTACAAAAGTTTGTATTTTCTCCAAAAGAGCAAATATGCACCTAGACCATAAGCTGATAAGATAACAAATTCGTAATACCCAGTATAAAAGACGGGTATTAGTAATGCAATTATACCTCCACAAAATATGTGGATGATTTTTCTGCCTACATAATCAGCTGGTATGTCTTTGTATCTTCTTACAAAATTATATACCCATTTTGATATGAAATGAATAGAAAAAAGATTCCAGAGCAACAGTAAGCATGTGAGAATAAAAATTTGCATTATATTCAAAATGTTTTCACAAGTTGAAGTTTGAATAAAAGCTATAAATAATTAATCTTTTTAAATTTGTTTAGAGCTGACCTGTAATTATTTCTTGTGCCTTTGTTTGCAAATTCATTCATCCATTCTTTTAAAACTTTATCCTTAATTGGAACAGGATGTGTTCCTTACTGTCATTTAATCATCGTTAATAGCATCTTAAATCGTTTGGTTGCTTTTAACGAATGAGGCTTATTAGCGGGCATTATAACCATGTCTCCTTTTGATAAAAGAATTTTATTTCCAGAAATGATTACTTCAACTTCACCCTCTAAATTATAAACCAAAGCATCAAAAGGTGCAGTATGCTCACTTAATCCCTGATTTTCATCAAATGCAAATAATGTAACTGTTCCGGTTTCTTTATCAATTATGGTTCGACTGACAATAGACTCTTTCTGATAATCAATTAATTCAGATAATTTATTTGCTTTAGAAAACATATCAAGATCTTTTGACATTTTTCATCTATCCTTACATAACAAAAGGATTATTTTAAAGATGCTTATAATCTATAAACAATACCCATTAGCTATTAGTTTACAATAATATTAAACGAGTGGCAAGTTTTCTTAAAAATTTCAACAAATAGTAGTTAATTTAGAGACAGAAAAATTGAAAATTATAAGTACGCTTCAGTAGCATATCTCCGCATCATTCTGTGGCTGTTAAAGTAATATGCAACCTTTCCAATTGAATTTTCCATTAACCTTATCCAATTATCTCTATTCTTGTAGAATGTTGGTATAATCAAATATTCTAATTTATCATATAATTGTGTAATCTCGCGACGCCTTCTATCAGCCTCTTCCATTTTTTCTTTTGGCGAAGGACCAATAGCCCAACCAGTGACACCTTCAATACAACCTTCTACCCACCAACCATCTAGAACACTAAAATTTATTACACCATTGTGAGCTGCTTTCATTCCGCTTGTACCCGAAGCTTCAAATGGTGGAATAGGAGTATTAAGCCATACATCCACTCCAGATGTAAGTTTAGCAGCCATATCAAGATCATAATTCTGGAGATAAACTATTTTAATGGCGTCTTTCAGATGTTCTTTCATTTCATGTATTTCTTCGATCAATCTTTTTCCCATCCAGTCTCTTGGATGGGCTTTACCAGCATAAACAACCTGAATCTTACCGACTTTATTAATTTCGTCAAGTCGAGTGAGATTAGAAAATAACAAAGTTGCCCTCTTGTAACCAGTAAATCTTCGGGCAAAACCTAATGTAAGTATATTAGGGTCAAATTGCACACCTGAACGCTCTCGTATATAACGTATTAGTCTTGCTTTTGCATCTGAATGAGCCCGCCAAATTTCTTCATCAGGAATGCTGTTTACTCTAACTAATAATTCAGGTTCGTTGGCCCAACCCGGTAAATATTTATCATAAAGTCTTCTAAAACTTTCACAGGTCCATGTGAAAGAATGAACACCATTTGTTATAGCCGAAATATTATAACCTGGAAATAGTGTAAGTGAAAATTCTTTGTGCCTTTTCGCTACTCCATTGACATATTTACTTGTATTAAGAGCTAGTCGTGTCATATTCAGTTCTTCGTTTCCTGCAAGTTTCTTAATATTATCATAAGGGATTATGGTAGGTAGAACCTTTTGGACCAGATCATAAGAAAATTTGTCATGACCAGCTTCTACAGGAGTATGTGTAGTAAAAATACAAAGATCCCTTACTGCATCAAAATCCATTCCATTCTCAGCAAGTAATTCTATTGTAAGTAGGCTAGAATGACCTTCATTCATATGATATTTTCCTAGTTTAAAACCTGCAGCTTCAAGAAGTTTTACACCTCCGATTCCCAATACTATTTCTTGTTTCAATCGATATTCTCTATCTCCTCCATATAGAAAAGAGGTAATCTCACGATCTTCTTGAGAATTTCCTTCAACATCGGTGTCAAGAAAAAGAACTGAAACTAAACCACCTGAAGGACTCTGATAATCATAAAGCCAAGCCTTCACTTTTACTGTTCTATTCTCAATTGTTAATTCAACTTGATTGGGTAATTCATTCATCATATTGGATGGAAGCCAATCATCAGTTTGCTCAGTTTGTTTTCCATCTCTGAGTTCTTGTTTTAGATAACCTTTCTTACTAACAAGAGTGACTCCAACCAAAGGAATCTTCAAATCTGCGCTGGATTTTATCACATCACCAGCTAAAACCCCTAAACCTCCACTATATGTGTGAATATCATTGTCTATACCAATCTCCATTGAGAAATACCCTATTTTCTTTCCTTGCAGAAAAGACCGTTTACAATATTCACCACAAAAATTGTATGTTCTTCCCCTGATTTCAGCTTTAAATTCATCTTTCATTTCAGCTAAAGGTAATCCACAAACGGGGTCTCTAATCATCACAAAGAACCTCTTTACTCGTTTTCACCCTAACTTTCTAATTTTTCCTTCGTTTCGGTAATACAGAATCTTCACGAGTAATTTTGTTTAATTTATTTAATCTCTTTTTTACTATGGAAATGACTTTTCTACGTAAAGCCTCGTCTTTTAACTTTCTTGTTGAAGTATTAACTTTTGCTAGCTGATCGGCTAATTTTTCATCACCAACAACTTGTCGTATCCAACGTTCAAAATCACCTTTTTCCATATGGAATCGAATAGAGCTCAAATCAACAGTCTCCAAAGTTGAAACAAATTCACTTAAACTATTAACAGTTAAACCAGATGATCGAACAAAATTATATGAAAAAGTGAATCCCATCCCAGTTGGAAGGCGCCTAAGGAAACGTTTTGCAGCGAGACCTGGTTTTTCTAATTCTAAATATATTCTTGCTTCAAGATCTGAAAGAATTCTTGAATAAACAGCAAAAGCCTCCACGGGGCTACCCATTGAACTAAAATAATTATGTACATCACCCGGGCCTCCACCTTTCATACTTAGGTAATAAAGGTGATCACTTTGTTGAAGGTAACGCCAGAGTTGAATAAGATCTTCATCTCCTATTCCTTTGACTAACGGTTCCAATTCTTTTAAAGAATCATAACAGATATTTTGCATAGGATTACCAATCCATGCACTTGCATCTCTCTCTATGTCTGCCCATGAAACAGTGTTATATTCATGAATATCAATTTCACCAACAGGAGAATGTCTTTCGATCACTTCAGATGGAGTTCGCCAGTTCAAGTGATGCCATTTATTGACTTCTTCGGGAAGAAATCTAAGAAACTCATGGATTCCTCCTTCTGGCCAATGATGTTCGCCAAATGTTTCATAATCAACAAAAAGAACTATAACTTGTCCTTGAGTTCCTGCCAACCATTGAGCATATTTTGTTGCATCTAAAGGATATTCATTCCAATCATTTGAAGAAAAACGAAAACCAATATCGTCTGAAAGACGAAAATTTCGAAGTAAAACGCGAAGGTTGGAATTTTTTGCTTTATAAACATAGTTTGGGCTTCGACCCAAAAGAGTTTTTTCAATTCCTTCTGTAACAGTTCCGTTATACCCTAAACTTTCCATTGACTTTGCTATAGAATTATTATATAATAATTCAGTATTTTCAATAAATTTTGGTTCATAATTAAACAAATCTTTCATTAGATCTCGATGCATTTTGATTTGTTCAAAGAATTCTGATCTGTCTGCCGAGTAAAGACTAGCAAGGGAATGGTAATAAGTCTCTTCCATAAATTCGACGCATCCAGTATCTCCTAGAAGTTTGAAAGATTCAATAAGATCTGGATTCCAAAGTTCACATTGTTTAAGAAAAACACCAGATATTCCGTATGCTACTTTGAACGGTTTTCCTTGTTCCTTACTTTTCTCAATTTCTTCTAGAATTATTCTATTAGCGGGAAAATAGCATTTTCTTGCCGCGCGATTAAAAACATAATGATTAAGTTCATTATCAAAATAAAGATCAAAAAGATTTTTGTTTGCAACTTTGACTTTACATAAAAGTTCAGTGTGAAAATTTCGGTTCAACCTGAATGGTTGGTGAACCTCAAACATTAAACAAACATCTGTCATTCTTAACCACTAAATTAATCGAATTGATTATAAAAACCAATTATTGTATTGTACCTTTTTAGAATTTCTTACTCTCTAATATTTTTTTGAGATTAATAAAAATAGAATATTTTCCTAAATGAAGTAGTAGATCAAAAATTTTTCAACACATTTAGTTCAAATGGAGGTTTCATTAGTTTAACATCTTCAATGTAAACTCGTAGAGGTTCAGCAATGCTCCATGCTTGAGATATACAGCCTCTGCTTAAGTGAGGTTCATCGCCATCAAATATTTCGGAAATAGTTCCCAATCCTGCTCTATACAATTCTTCGGACAAAAGTGGAGATAAAAATGTATTAAAAGCAAATTTTCGCCATGATTCTTCATGATTTTTCATTTTAAGAAAAGCTTCTACAAATGGACCAAGAAGCCATGCCCAAACAGTACCGTTATGATATGCAGAATCACGATGTTTCCAATCCCCCAGATATCTACCAATATATCTACTATCAGAATTTGAAAGAGTTTTAAGACCATATTTTCCCCATAAATTATTCCAGACTTTTTCAACAATTTTTTCACTTTTTAATTTATCAATCATCGAAAAATCTAACGAAACAGCAAATATTTGATTTGGTCTAAGAGAAGAATCAGGTCCAGTTTCAGATATTGTATCATAAAGACAACCAATTTTGGGATTCCAAAAGGCTGTGATGAAGCTATCTTTAGCTTTTTCAGATAGATTGTAATATAATTCTTCATTTTCTTTTTTATTGAATTGTTTTGCCAAAAGTTGCATTGTAATTAAAGCATTATACCATAATGCCTGAATTTCCACAGCTTTACCAGATCTAGGTGTAACAAATCCATCAATAGTTACTGCATCCATCCAAGTTAACTGAGGACCATGAGAAATTAAACCATCTTTATCCATTTGAATTCCAAAAATAGTTCCATTAATATGATAATCTATAATATCGGTTAGTGTGGTCCACAACTTCTTTTTTATAAAATCGAAATCACCGGTGTATTTTAAATACTGAAGAATTCCATTGAAAAACCATAATGTAGCGTCAACTGTATTATAAAGCGGAATATCTCCTCCTTTATCTGAAAAACGATTGGGTATGATACCTTTATTGCAATAATGTCCAAAAGTCAAAAGTATTTCTTTGGCTTCCTTGAATTTACCGGTGACTAAAGTTAAACCCGGTAATGAAATTAAGGCATCTCTCCCCCAATCATCAAACCAATTATAGCCGGCAATTACAGATTTTTTTCCTGTAGAAGCTCTATCAACAATAAATGAATCTGCAGCTTGGATCATCCATTTTAACCAATTGTCTATCTTTAAGTTGATATTAATTTTCTGAAATTGTTCAATCAAGCTTATTCGACGTTTTAATTCTTTATTATGAAGTTGATCAACGTCCGTGATGTTTCCATTGAAGGATAAAAATAGATTTTTAGCTTCTTGTTCATTTTTACCAGCTGTGGCGATTATAAAAAATTTTTTCTTTTCTTTTGGATCTACAAAAAAATTAAAAAATCCAGGTCTAAAATAATCGCCACAGCTGGCAAAAATGAACAAGAAGCTAAAAATCTCTTTTTATCTTTCAATAGAAACATCACGGACATTGATCAACTTCATAATAAAGAATTAAAACGTCGAATAAGCTTGATTGAACAATTTCAGAAAACTA
>JARRMB010000057.1:3200-9073 GCA_037386325.1 Candidatus Bathyarchaeota archaeon | reverse complement strand
TATCCCAATTTTTCTAAGAAATCAATTATTGGAACTGTAAGAATAAAACCTAAATTAGATTCTTTGGCTGCTTCAGGAGTTAATATGTAAGAATAAACATCTTTATAGACTGCTTCATCGAAAGTAAAATTTTCTTCACATTCACGACAAAAATGGGTGGGAACTGGAATGTCAAAACTCTTAGAGCAATGGTTACAGTTGCACCAAACCCCAGCTTTGTTATAATCCAAGTTTGGATTTAATAATTCTTTGTTGCATTTGGGACAAATCAATTTGTTTTCTTTCTGAAAATGATCTTCCGTATCAATGTATCCACATTTTATATGTTCAATCAAAGCACTTTTCTTAATATCAAATGATTTGCAATGTGGACAGTTATAATGTATAGAAACGTTTGCTGAATTACACGAGGGGCATTGAACAATTTTATCATAAAGCTTTCGATCTAAAACGCCTCCTTCGAATAGTCTTTCCAAGAAAGTTTCTATTCCAGAGGAATCTCCGAGGATATTCTCTATTATTGGATATTTGAAACCCTTTTTTGTATCAAATGTTGGATATAAAGTGTCAAGGTCATCGCTAACAAATTTGCTGATAAGTAGCTGCGTTTTGTGATCTTTTAACAGCTTCTGTAGTTCCTTTTTCGAAGCTTTAGGCATAAGTTATTCCCTTTTCAACATCTGGAGTAAACTGATTTGTGGGTCACATCTGGGAAATGAGTTATGATTCATTGATTTTTAAAGTGTTATGGATAATCAAATTATACTCTGTATTCATCTTTTGATTACGTATTATAATCTGAAAAAGAATCAAATTCCAAACAAGTCCAAATCTTAAAACCTGATTTCTTGATAACTATAAATTTAATTTAGAAAATGATTGTGAGATTCCATGTTTTTCCTCAATGATGCAAAACTGATAATAACTATAACTGTTCCATAGAGAGATTATGAAAAATCCGATCTTCTCAGTAATAACCACTGGAAGGGGCGAAAAAGATACTAAAGCTTTAGATGAAACTTTCAGTAATTGGGAGATCGCAAAAAAAGTTTTTGAAGAAAAGACAGGAAAATCTCATGCAATTGAGTTTTTAGTAGTTGACGCAGGAGAAAATGCAGACTTTCCAAAGATTAGCGATTCTAAAGTAATTTCTCCTATCGAGTATGAAAAATATAGAAAGGAACTTTGGAAAGCAGGAATTATTAAGTATCCAGAATGGGATACTCCTGCTATAGGTAGAAATTTAGGATTTAAATTCGCTAAAGGAAAAATGATCGTTTTTCATGATATTGATTCCCTTTTCTCTACCGGAACTGAAATGGATGATAATTATCTTTTGTCTGAATTAGATAACTACGAAAATTATTTTGAAGTAATGTATTCTGCTTTCAAAAGAAAAGATGTTGTCGCTACTGTTCCTTCATTAAGACCAAGAGATAGCCTCAAACTTGGAAGAAGATTCGGGATAATGGGAGCAAATTTCTTGACACGCATTTCTCTAAAGTTTCCTACAATAGAAATTTTGGGAATACCAGTTGTTGGCGCTAGCGTTCCAGGATGTAGTATGACTTTATTACATGAAGTTGGTCATCAAATGTTCAAGAATGGGTATGGTCCCTACGACTCTGAACTAGGGGTTTCAGAAGATCATAAAATTTCTAGATTTATGTCGAGGCTCGGAAGAATTTCATATGAGGAAATGGCTGGAGTCTTTACAAGAACTATTACTAGAGTTAGCGATGGTTTTGATATCGCTAAATCTCTTGGCTATGCGATAAAGGGATCCACATATTATCTATTCCCCGGACTTTTCAAATATCGAAAGCATTCTTTAACAATCTAAAAAAATTACTTTTGATTATTAATTTTCTTGATTGCTTCATCAATTACAGCCTTTATTCCGTCTAGTCCAACAGTTTTTATTTCTTTTACTTTTAATCCTGTGTTATCGCTAAATTCTTCTATATCTTTATTATATTCTTCTAAATTATCAAGAGAATTAATTATAATTAGTCCGTCTAGATGCTCAAATTGTTCTTTGATTCCATCTATTTCCCAATTGAAGACTTCTCTAAAATGTTGACTTTTTTTCATGTTAGAAGGCATCCATCCAGGAGATAGATAGAAATGGCTACATTTTGGATCAGCTTTTAAGAGATTTTGGTGTCCGCCAAGCAAACAATCGATGCAGTTTAATCCGTCGACTTTTACAGCATTTTTATATTTATTGACAATTTTTTTGATTCTTGGGTGACACATATCCCCATAAAAAACGACTATTCCTCTGCTTGGATTTTTTATATTCTTTTTTAGGGTAGATTCTAGTTCTTTTTCTAGTTCTTTGTATACAACGTGGAGTCCTGCATCCAAAAAAGTTGGTTCAACTTCAAGTTTTTGTTGTTCAATTAATTTTTCGATTTCTTTTTGTACGATACCACACGAAATAAGGATTGGACGAGATTTACTTGACAATCTTATTTTCTCATTATTGATTTTCTAATTTGGCTATCCAATTGTCAAGTTTTTCTCTTGCTTCTTCGTCACCCATCTGTTCTAATGGGTGTTTCATCAGATACGCGGATGCATACGTTAGATTTCCGCTAACTCCTTTGTCAAGAGCAAGTTTTGCACATCTGATTGCATCGATTGCCACTCCGCCTGAATTGGCTTTATCATCTACATCTAGTCGGATTTCCATGTTAAACGGAACGTTTGCGAACATTCTTCCTTCTATTCTAATGAAAGCCAGTTTTGTGTTTCCTAAGAATGGGATAAAGTCGCTTGGTCCGATGTAAATGTCTTTATCATTGAGGCGTTGATTCTTTGGGATTAGGCTTTGAACTGCTTCTGTTTTAGAGATTTTTTTGCTTTCTAATCGTTCTCGTTCAAGCATGTTGGCAAAATCAGTGTTTCCACCGACATTAATTTGGTAAGTTCGATCTATTGTTGCTCCTCTGTCAATACAGAGTTTAGCTAAAGTTCTGTGAGTTATTGTTGCACCAATTACTCCTTTTACATCGTCTCCAACGATTGGAAGACCTGCATCTTCAAACTTTTTTAGCCATTCTTTTTTGGATGCAATAAAAACTGGCATACAATTTATGAATGCACATCCTGTTTTAAGAGCTATTTTTGCCCAGAATTCTACTGCTTTTTGGCTTCCAACAGGTAGATAGTTGATTAAGATTTGTGTTTCTGTTTTTTCTATTTCTTCTATTGCTTCCTTTTCTAATTCTTGTTCAGTTTTTGTTTGAGTTATCGGATTTATCATACTGGCTACATAGATTCCTACACCGTCAAGAATTGGGCTTTCTTTGACTTTTCTTTCTGTACAGTTTGAAACAGAATCAACCCAATCTACGTAGTTGGGATCTGAAAAGATAGCTTTGTTAAGAGGTTTGCCTACTTTGTTTTCTCCTACATCGAAGGCACAAACAAATTCTAGGTCCTCGATACCATAATCTCCAATTTTTTCGTGCATTAATCCTAATTTTTGAATCTTATTTCGCTTGTAAATTTCTATTCCTTGAGCTAGGCCAGCGAAACAGTTTCCTACGCCAATTACGCCAACTCTGATTTTACCCATGTAATCACATTCTCTTTATACTCTGAGCAAATAGTAAGTGGTTCTTCTTTATTTCTTTCGGTTGTTGTATCTATAATTGATAATTTTTTATGGTTTTTCTTCTGGATTCCAAAGTCGTTTCTCATAGGCTGTTTTTGGTCGAAACTTTCCGCGGTGTTTTTTTATTGAAGATTTTTTCCGGGATATATTTTCTAGTCTAGCTTGAGCTATTGCTATTCGTGTCAAAGAAGGGGTCTTTATTTTTCTTGGTTTGTATTCTGGAAGGTTAAAAAAAGGAGATTTTTTCTGGGGATAACTCTCTTTTTTGGGAGTGATTACTTTTGGACGTGTAAAAATAACAAATTTCTGTTTTAGGTTTAACTCCTTTATGCTCCAACCTATATTATTCCATGCTCTAGCCTGAATTGAATTTGGTTTTGTCCACCATTTAGAATTTTTATATGCAGATTCGGAAAGATCATTTTCTATGATTCCTTCTATTTCTGAGAACTGAAGCTTTATCCAACGTTTCCACTTAGCTTTATTTGATAAGTGTATTGTAAGGGATGTGTATTTGTTTTTGAAGTTTGAATTTGAAGTAGATACGAATCTTCTAGCACAATTTAAACAAATTAGATATTTATTATCATACAAGTCCTCGGTTATGCATGTTTTACAGAATAATTTTCTACAGCGATAACAGCGGATAAGTTGAGAAGGATGAACTTTCCTTTTGCATAGCTTACATTCGTTATCTGGATCTGGTGGGCGAGTTCCGCCTATCGGAATAATAATATCTCGCACTTAATTAACACACAATTTTAATATTATTTAGAAAATCAAAGATAAAGCTAACTGAAATCAACTAACAACTAATAATTTAGAGCTTTTTGTTAACTTTTCAGTTTGTTTTAAGGTACAAAATCTGATTGTTACAGATTTTTTATATCAAAATGAGGACAACTCAAGAAATCAAGATTCAGGATTCAATATGAGAATTAAAGATTAGATAAAAAAAGTTTTTTGGGAGAACAAATAACACAAAAAGAACAAGGAAATACACAACATTAGAAGTATTAGTCCTTTAAATTTGATTGAAGACTACTTCCAAATAAAAACAATAATAGAAGAAGAAGGACACCGCAAAAAAATACCCCGTCCTTCTTCTACTTTAAAAGAATCTATCTATAATTCCCTGGATTTCCGTTTGCATCCGAACATAATTTTCTCATTCGTAAAATGGTGCGGGGGACGGGATTCGAACCCGTGGAGGCCTGTGCCAGAGGATCTTAAGTCCTCCCCCTTTTCCTAGGGGATCTAATTTTGACCCGCTATTTAGACCTGGCTCGGGTACCCCCGCCATCCTCAATATTCACATGGTATCTTCGACATAAATGTTACTTGACAACTTGATAAATATTCAGAGAAGAATAGCAAAAAACAATTTTGCACATTATTTGTCTAGTTCTTATTATGATTAATTTTTATTGACCAATTTTTCGGCGTTATGGTTATAACAGTAGATATGTAAGAACTATTTTGGCGGGAAAAATTGGGCGGGTATAGAAGGTTTTTAGCCTTTTACTGAAGCCTAGCTTGGATAGGGCACGAACGGTACTTCAAACCGGTGTATGCCTCCTATCAGGGAATTGGGAGTGAGCTCGGGGTCACGGGTTCAAGTCCCGTCCCGCCCGCCATCATTATTGTTTTCTTAGTTACCTGTCTTTCGAAGGAATTAAAGCTGAATTAAAGAAATCAATTAGAAACTAAGATATAGAATAGTTCAATCTATTTCTTTAAGCATGCTATTTTAAGTGGTTAATATGCCAGAAACTTTCCAAGGGAAAAATGATTCAAAGTATATTATAGATACTGAAATTTCCCAAGGAAACCTAAAATTTCTTCCTGAATTCTTAAAACGCAATTATTTGTTGCAGCAAACCAAATACAGGAATTTTAGAAATATACTGATAAATAAAGAAACAGACTCTCTTAGTTATAGGGTTATAATTCCTGAAATAAAGCAATATGTGGATATAATTATCGAAGCAGCTATCCCCATAAAAGTAACAATTAGTGCTAGCACTTCAAACATTAAAAAAGAATTTCTTGATCAACTCTACGAAGACCTGTTTTTAATGGTTCAATTGTTCGAAGAAGAAATTCGAAAAACAACGTTATATCTTGCATTTACTCCAGACGAAAAAATATTTCCAGAAAAAGAAAACCAAAGCATTATTGGAAGAATCTTCACAGACTCGATGTTGCCATTATACATCTTGTTAACTACATTAACATTTGCTTTTTT
>JARRMB010000057.1:0-3183 GCA_037386325.1 Candidatus Bathyarchaeota archaeon | reverse complement strand
AACCCAGTTGCCAACTATCTAGCGAAATCTTCTCTGAATATGGAATCGACTGTAAATCAGAAAACCTTTCAGTAAATAGATTAAATGTTTATCAGATTGTAAAAAAAGCTGCCTCAAAATTTAATCTTTCAATACCACCAATTGTAATAAGAAACACAATAATTCCAAACGCTGCTGCAGCTGGTCCAGGAGTGAGCTTAGGAACAGTAATGATAACGACTGGAATATTAACCCAACTAGATGAAGATGAATTAATTAATGTAATTGGCCATGAAATGAGTCACCTCAAATCACATGATCCATTAGTCATGTCAACGTTGTCAAGTGTAGAATTCTTAATCCGTTTCTATATAATTTTGCCTATTTTCGCAGTAGTGGGAATAATAGGATTCTGGTTTTACTTCATATTTGCAATTGGATTAATCTATTTCTTTGGAAAGTTTCTTGAAGGAAGAGCAGATTTAGATTCTGCAAAAGTAATTGGTCAACCAAAAATTTTAGCAGAAGCCTTAAGAAAAATTGGTTTCAAAAGACTATTTCCCCTTAATAGTAGGGAACCAGAATTCAGTGGTTACAGAAGATCTGAATGGCTCCGCTTTGATCCTCATCCCCCAACTTATCATAGAATAGCTACACTTGATAATATTAAGAAACCAGAAAAAATTAAACACACGTTCCTTAGCACTGTCAAAAATAACATAAAAGGTCTTATTTTTGGATCTTAATCATATGGTTATTAATGATGTCTGATTCAACGAAACTTTTCTCAAAGATGTTTCTAATAATTGCAGTATTTTTCACAATTTTCTCATACTTATTTGCTATTGTTTTAGGACCCGCACTTTTCTATTTTACACCTCAGGGAGTAACAACAGGCACAATTCATCTCTCAAGTCTACCAATCTGGTTCTTTACAATTAGTGCAGATATCCCTATAGGTCTTAACTTAAATGTAGTATTTTTTATAATCTGGAGCATTTTTATTTTTAGTTTTATCGCAGCCTATAGACTTAGAGAGAACTTTCACAAAATAATCAAAGAAAACATCTTGCAACCCACAAAAAAACTGTTCAATAATTGTCTATTTGCTATGCCGATCATAACCAGTATGACACTAATTGCTGTAATAACTATACAAAGTTTTCAAGAAGTTGGAGGAATTCCAACTGGCACCTCTCCTACATCAGGCAGTGATCCCCTCTTAGCATTAGTGGATTTATCATATTCTGCAGTAATTGAAGAGATAGGTTTCCGGGTAATTCCAATTGGGGCTTTCCTTGTTTTTTATTTCTTTATATATAAAAGACTAGGAACAACTTTTTCTTTTAAGAATAAGTTGAAACTTTTCTTTTCATCGATATTTTTTCCAGATCAAGCGAAAAAGATGGTTGGAGCAAAGACTGTTAACGAATATGGTATATTGAAAGGAATTAGTGTAAACGAATGGGGTCTGATTATTTTTACTTCAATAATTTTTGGTTTAGCTCATTTTGATCCCGGAAATAGTTGGGAGATCGGAAAAATCACAACTGCTACATTCACAGGATTTGTAATCGGTTTAAGTTATTTCTTATATGGAGTTCAAGCATCTCTAATAATCCATTGGTTCTTTAATACCTATACCAAAACTTATCTCGTATTTTCAAACCTTTACCCTGCTATGACCCCACTTTCTAATGCAGTTTGGATTTTTACACTTATTTTAGGAATCCTAGGATGGCTAACCGCAGGAATACTTTTTTACAATAAACTGGTTAGATCAATTAAAAACAGAAAAGACACTATACAGAATCTAAATGGGTCTAGTTTACCAATATCTCCTCAGTGAGCTTGTTAAATAGAACAGTTTTTTGAGTACTATTTTTCATTTCTCTCAAAACAACTTTACCTACATTAAGCTCCTTTGGACCAATTATCACAGCATGAGTAACTTTTCTTCTATTTGCATCTGCCAAAGCTTTTGAAACGGAACGACCCATAACCGCAGTTTCTACCATAAATCCAGAATTTCTTAATAGCGCTGATATTTCCATAGCATTAGCCATAGTTTCATCTTTTACTGATATAACTGCAATCTTAACATTTTTGTCAGATTTTATCCGAACCTTCTGTTTTTTAAGAGCTAAAGAGATACGATCTAATCCTTGTGCTACTCCAACAGCTGGAATTGGTTCTCCTCCGAATAATTGAATTAATTTATCGTATCGTCCTCCTCCACCTAAAGCAATTTCAAGCTTCGGAACATATGATTCAAAAATCATTCCAGTGTAATACTCTAATCCCCTAGCAAAACCTGCTTCAACAGTAACATCAATTTTTTCGTTGCTATCTTCTACTAGCTTAATTATATTCCAAAGATTATTTACAGCATTGATAGATTCTTCGTATTTTGCGAGCGTTTCTTTTATATTTTCAAGAACCTTAAAAGCATCTTCGCCTTTAATTTCAAAAAGCTGTTTTAATACAACTAAACATTTCTGGGAAAGATTCGTGCCTTCTGCAAATTTGAATGCTTCTTCCCAACTTTTTTTATCTATTAACTGCCTAAGCGTATTCTGTTTTTCGTCATTTAATCCTTCCTGATTTAGAAAACCTCTAAGAATTCCTGTATGCCCAATCTTGAAACGATAGTTTTTTAGTCCCAATTTCTCTAGAAAGTTGTTCGTAAGAATTAGAATTTCTGCATCTGCTTCTGGTTTGTCAGAGCCAAAAAGTTCATAGTTTGATTGCCAAAATTCTCGATAACGCCCATACTGAGGTTCATCATACCTGTATAGACTCCCTACAGAAAAAAATCTGATTGGTTTAGGTTCATTTCTCATTCTTGTAGAAATCAATCTAGCAACAGAGGCAGTAAATTCTGGACGCATAGCAACTTTCCTTCCCCCTAAATCCTTGAAAGTGTACATTCTTTCACGGATTTCCTCACTTGTTTTTGCTGCCAATAATTCATATGATTCCAAGATAGGAGTTATAATTTCGTCATAACCAAATAATTTTGAGATTTCTCTAGATACTTGCTCAATATACCGCATTTTCTCTGCGTCTATAGGCAAAAGATCTCTCATTCCGCGAACTGTATTGTATATTTTAATTTCACCAACATTTTATTTTAAATTAAGTTCTGAAAGAGAATAGTAAACAATTTCACCTCTACGATTAATCACTGCAAGTACCAAATTT
>JARRMB010000056.1:0-10571 GCA_037386325.1 Candidatus Bathyarchaeota archaeon | reverse complement strand
TAGTTATTATTCAAAAAGGTAGTTAGTTTATAATAGTCTTTTTTGTAATTGACATTTTTTCTGGTTTAATCTTTTTGCCTATGATTTCTTTGAATATTGAAAATTTTATATAGGTCAATAGTGTCCTATGATGTTGAGTATCATGGCTGAAATTTGCCCAACCTGTGGACTACCTTCAGATATATGTGTCTGCGAAGAAATCGGAAAAGAACAACAAAGGATTCGTGTGCGTTTAGAAACCAGAAAATGGGGGAAAGCGGTAACCATTGTTGATGGAATTAGTGATAAAGAGGCGAACCTTAGTCGGTTAGCCCAAAGACTAAAATCTTTTTGTGCTTGTGGAGGAACCTCCAAAAATGATGAGATTATCCTTCAAGGGGATCATAGAGACAAAGTCAAGACCTATCTGATACGTGAAGGTTATCCCGAAGAAAATGTTGAAGTCCAATAATTATTTTAATTAGATGAATAAAATGGGTTTTCTTTCTGATTTAAATGAAGTTCTAAAAGGGCTTAAACATAAGAAAATAGGTGAAGCTACATCTAAACTTTGTCCGAGATGTGGAAGTCCTAATATTAAGATTAGTAGTGGATTTGATACTTATCCGCGGTTATATGGAATAACTCCAGAAAAATATGTCTGTAATAATTGTGGTTATAGTGGACCCTTATTCTTAGAGCAAAAAAGAGAAGAAGAAAAAATTTAATCAGGTAATTCTATTCCTAGTTGTCTTCTCAAGCTTTTGTATCTGTTTCTTACTGTTACTTCTGTTACTCCGGCAGCTTCAGCGATATCTTTCTGTGTTTTCTTTTCATTCTTTATTAGACATGCGATGTATAATGCTGCAGCAGCTAATCCCATTGGGTCTTTTCCTGCAGCTGCACGTTTTCTTCTTGCTTCGTGTAGAATCTTGATTGCATGCCCTTGTGTTGGTCCAGAAATTCCTGTTCTTTCAGCAATTTTAGAAACATAAGTTAATGGATTGGCTATTGGCATTTGAACATTAAGTTCTCTTAATAGAAGTCGGTAACATCTAGCTACATCTTTTTTATCTACAAAACTTGCGTCAGCGATTTCTCTAAGTGTCCTTGGGGTTCCTGTAGTTCTACAAGCAGCGTATAAAGAGGCTGCAGCGATAGCTGCTATTGATCGACCTCTAACTAATCCTTTGTCTAAAGCTTTACGGTAAACAATTGCAGCTTTTTCTTTAATTGGACCAGGGATGTAAGATTTATCCGATAAACGGTCTAATTCAGCCATTGCTTGGGCTAAGTTTCGGTCTATTGAAGAATGAACGCGTGATCGAATTTGCCATTTTCTTAGTCTCCACATTTGAAGTCTAGTGGAAAGTGGAAGTTTTCTTCCAAAAGCATCTCGATCTACTCTTCCAATAGCGGTTGATAATCCTTTGTCATGAACTGAGTAAGATGTGGGAACACCTACACGAGATCTTGAAGCTTTTTCTTCTTGAGTAAAAGCTCGCCATTCTGGTCCTTTGTCCATCATTTGTTCGCGAACAACTAGACCGCATCCTCCACAGATAGTCTCTCCAGTATCGTAATCATGGATAAGATTAGGGCTTCCACATTCAGGACATTTTTCTGTAGTCCTGCCTGACATTCCTTTCTCTTGCGTATTTTTTCGCCTCGTAACAAATTTTTTGGAGAGAATTCGTTATAAACGTGATTCGTCTACCTATTTTGGGTGAAATATCTATTTCTACCCACTGTAGTAACCCTGAGGTTTCGTTTTAATATTTAAGTTTTACGATTTTTTATCCCGTATTGTCTATAAATTTGCAATATATGTACAATAAACTCTGAATATATATTTTAATTTTTCAAGAACATGATGAGAGATTTATTAATGAGAAAATAACTTCCCTAAAACAAGACATATTTCAGCCCGGTGGTGTAGCGGCAATCATGGAGGCCTCTGGAGCCTCTGACGGGAGTTCGAATCTCCCCCGGGCTACCATTAGCTGGACTGTAATTTATACTTTTTAGCCGAGAGAGAATTCGCTCATCTCCCCTCTTTTTTTGTCTAGTTTATCGTCTGGAGGTCTATTTTTTGAGTGAACAGAAGGTTTCATGTGAAGGATGCGGATCTAAATGGACTGTTATCGGGGTTGGAAATCAGATTTTGGCTAGACTTGACGAGTGCCCTTTATGCAGTATAGAAAAAGTTAACTAAATTTCTAGAGGAATCTTCTATTGGCTGAAGAGCTTGATGTAAGTCAAAAAGTTTTGTTTGATAAGTCAAAAGTCAAGTTTTACTTTAGTACTGTACGGTCAAGAGTTATTCCTATTCTTAAGCGAGTTGAAGCTGGAGATTACCCTTCTAAGATTGCCAGATTATATGTTGGAGCAAACAACATATTTTTTAGTACCTAAAAAAGCTAGAAAAAGCTGGTTTAATACGTCGAAAAGTACGTTCAAGTGCAGTATTCTATGAATTAACATCTAGAGGTCAAAAAGTTCTCACATCATGTGAGGGCATCGTCTACAGTTCTGGAGTTTATCAGTTACATAAATGTCAAATTTTATACTCTATTGTTCGTGAGGGATTTTATCCTTCAGACGATTTTAAAAAAGTTGAGATGGTTAATTGGACTGCACTTCTAGGTCTAGTTCATGGGATATCTGTTCGCAAAACATCTCGACATGGGATAATTCATGTTTGAAACGTTGTATGGACGTCATCCTGGAGAACTATTTATGTTAGCTAAAAATTTGGCTGATAGAGTTGCTCAAGCTTTAATGAACAAATATGGTGTTTTGCTTGGGGAAGGACAGGTTGGAAAAGGTTATGAGTTGGCTATAGATGACCCAGTCGCCAAACTACTCGGTAGATATTTTACGCTTTCTACACCTAAAAGAAAAATGGATCACAGTCCTGGTGAGTTAGAAGGTGAGATTGATCATTTGAGCAGAGATGCTGCTGTTGAGTATCTTTTGATGCCTGAAAGAGTGAAAAACGTAGAGGGTCAACTTTTTGGGTTGAACAGTCAGGTTCAAGACTTAAGAAACGATATAAGTCAACTGATTGAGGTTCTAAGAAAAGTAGTAACTTCTAAAAAGAATATTTTTGTGCCTATGAAAGATGATTATTATATTTCTTGATTGTTTTTTGGAAAATGAAACGCTGTAAACAAATCTTCTTTATTTTGAACTGTGCTTTAATATTTTAAGGGTTACCTTTATGAATATGTTGCCATTTGTAAGGGGGAGCAGTTAGATTTATGGCAGAGAAAAATGGGGCTTTGATTTTTTTGTTGGCAAAGATATCGTATACCTGAAAGAAGGAAATTGATTGTAATGGTAATTACCGATCCTCTTTTGTTTGTGTTTGGAGTTGGAATGGTTGCCATTTTAGTGGCATCGTTCCTTACGCGTTGGATTCTTAAGCGTGATTCAGGTACTGCTCAGATGCAGAAAATTAGTAGCTACATTGTTTTTGGAACAAATGTTTACCTGAAAAGGCAGTTTAGAACAATATTTTTTGTTATTCCATTGTTGGCTTTGCTTTTTTTCTTGCTTTTTAATTGGGTTACTTCTTTAGCATTTGTTTGTGGTGTGCTCCTTTCTCTTTTTGCCGGATATGTAGGTATGAGTGTTGCAGTTAGGGCAAACGTTAGAACAGCAAATGCAGCTAGGCATTCGTCTTCGGCGACTTTAAGAACTGGTTTTTTCGGTGGCGCAGTTATGGGGCTTGCAGTTCCAGGAATAAGTTTGATTGCATTGATGATACTTTATGTGACTTTGAATGATATTCCGGCGCTGGTTGGGTTTGGTTTTGGGGCTAGTTTAGCTGCTTTGTTTGCGCAGATTGGCGGTGGCATATTTACTAAGTCTGCTGATATTGGGGCGGATTTGGTTGGAAAGATTGAAATGGAGATTCCTGAGGATGATCCTCGTAATCCTGCTGTGATCGCTGATTTGGTTGGTGATAATGTCGGTGATTGTGCTGGACGTGGATCTGATTTGTTTCAGACCTTTAGTGGTGACATAACAACGGGTATGTTGATGGGGGTGATTTTTCTTGCACAGTATGGTGCCGATGGGATTATTTTTCCAGTTATGCTTGAGGCTGTAGGTATTCTTGCGTCTATTTTTGGAATCGGTTTGGTTAGGCAATGGAAGCGAATAAGTGCTACAGGTTCTTTGGTGATTGGGCTTGTAGCGACCGCTTTTGTGAGTTTGGTTTGTTTGTTCTTTTTGTCTACTATGTTTCTTGATGATGTTTCTTTGTTTTTTGCAGGGCTTTTTGGTGTTGCTTCAATGCTTGTTTGTATCCTAGTTACGCTTTATTATACTGGTTTGGGGCGTGGTCCTGTGCATCATGTTGCTGAATCATCTCAGGCAGGTGCGGCTTTGAATTTGATAACTGGGTTGTCTACTGGTTTAGGGACTCCTTTGTTACCCATGATTGCGGTGTTAGCTGCTGTTGTGGGGTCCTTTATTGTTACGGGTCAATCTTTGTATGGGTTGGTTATTACCAATATTGCTACAGATTTTTCTCTTGGGTTTATTATGGCTTCTGATGCCTTTGGTCCAATAACGGACAATGCAGCTGGGATTGCTGAAATGTCTGGTGTTTCGGGACAGGCGTCTGAGACTTTGCATGAACTTGATGCTGTTGGAAACACGATGAAGGCTGCAACCAAAGGTTATGCAATGGCGTCTGGTACTGTTACTTCGTTTTTAATTTTTGCAACCTTTTTTGCAACAGCCAATATCTCTATGATTTCTATTGATTCTCCATTTGCTGTTGCTGCTTTGTTTTTGGGTGTTGTTTTGCCTTTGCCTTTAGTGTCTTTGACTATGGGGGCGACTTCTGATGGGGCTTTTAAGATGGTTGATGAGGTTAGGTTGCAGTTCAAAGAAAAGATTGGGCTTAAGGAAGGGAAGGTTGTTCCTGATTATGCGCGGTGTATTGATATTGCTACAAAGAATGCTTTGAGTAAGATGGTTTTTCCAGGTGTTATTGTTATTATGGCACCTGTAGTTGTGGGTCTTTTGTTTGGGATAACTGCGTTGGGTATGTTGCTTATTGGTGCTACTGCTTCGGCGGCGATGTTGGGTTTCTTTTTTAATAATACTGGTGCTTTGTTGGATAATGCGAAAAAGTTGGTTGAAAGTGGATTGTATGGGGGAAAGAAGTCAGAAACTCATAAGGCGGCAGTAGTTGGTGATACGGTAGGTGATCCATTGAAGGATGTTTCTGGTCCTGCTGTTTTGATTTTCATGAAGCTTATAGGGATGACTGCTTTGCTTGTGCTTCCTTTATTGTAGTCTCGAACTGTTAAAAGTTTGAAAAAAATTTTTTGTGTTTACTATTTTTCGAAGGCTTCTGGGACTGGGTAGTGGGTGCGTCCTATTGCTTGGAGTAGTTCGTCAGTTAATGTTTTTTTGCTTAATTGTTTTGCGATGTCGGTTGTTGTTATTATTCCAACTAGTCTGTTGTCTTTTATGACTGGGAGTCTGCGGATTCCTTTTCTTAGCATTTTTCTGGCTGCTTCTTTGATTGGGGCGTCAGGGTAATATCTTTAACTTTTGACATCAATTATTTCACGGGTAGTTGAAGGCATAAAAGTCTTATGTAGTATACCAGACTATCAAATTTGAGCGATATTATGAATGAACTTTTTCTGTGTTAAATGGAATTTTTGCCTTGAAGAATCTAGAATTTTGCCTTCAATTAGCGCGCGCAATAATGGAATCAAAAAAATCATTTAGACCATGAACTGATTAGTCTAATTATTTTGTGACAATCTCGGCAATGAAATATCGATTTTTCTTTTTCCTCTCTTCGAAACTGTTGGCATTGCTTTTAGTCAAAAATGATGTCTTCAAAGAGTATGCCCTAACAGCTTACGGTTCGAATATTCTCACTACCAATGAAACAGGTGTCTCTCCTAAAGTTTGTGTTTTAGAAGATCAGGCCATAAAATTTGAAGTAATCAACTGGGGTAATATTGATCGATTAGATTGGAGGAAGCTGGAGCGTCCTCGTAATTGGGAGAAATTGGGCATAAAAATTGGCAACATTCGGGTTGTTCGTACTTCTAGGAGCCTTATTATTCATCCTGGTAGGCTTCGAGGTTTTGATGTAGACGAATTACTGTTGCTCTCTGGAAGAATAAATGAACGAGTACGAATGATCCTAGAAAACAGATTCAACATAACCCTAACAGACAACGGAACACCACTACACCAACCCATAACCAGATTCTACAGCCAAGAAGCCAAACAACTAATAAAATATGTGACAACAATAGTCGAAAACATTGGGTCTATAGATAACAGCCCGCCAGAAAGGATTCCCCATGAAGAATATATTGGAAAAGATTTGGCAAAAGCAAGACTCCTAATGCCACTAAATATAGTCAATTTAGAAAATCAAATTAAAGAGTTAGATAAGAAATTGAGTTATTTACTTCAAGAATTAGATTTTAAGAAGACTCTGGATTAATTTAATTTTTAATAACGCGCGCGTATTCAATTTTAGTTATTTTAAGAAAATATCAAACTTAATATGGTCTACTTTTTTGGTTAGAAGAATTAGCTATATCATGATTTTAAAGAAGACCACAATATTGAAGGAATTTTCCAAAATGTAGGATCCGATTCAAACATGGTTAATTTTTTAAATGTTTCACTGGCATTTTTTAGTTTACTCCAAAACCAAACGGGTTTAGGTCTTACTCTAAAAGGGGCTCTTAGTACCGTTTTTTGTGTCTTTTCTAAGAACAATGCATTATTTACTATTCCAACTCCCGACTCGGTCTCTTTTCCATCAAATCTTTGATAAGCACCCCAAGGGGTTACCACAGCAAGATAAGCTCCTCCTCCCCAATAATTTACTCCAATAGAGCCAAACTTTAAATCAGCAATACACTTCTCAAAAGCTTTAGCAACACTCTTATCTTCAAGTATTTTTGGATGAACAATTACAGTCGCTACAAGAGTTCCACATAATTTATCATTAGCAAACAAAGTAGAACGTTCAAAGAAATCAACAACATTATCCGAATTAATCGAAGTCTCACTTACAATACTACAGAAAGGCTCAACAGAAAAACAAACATCATCTTCTTTCTCAGAGTCAACACTAATTAAAGTCCAAGGAAGCTTACCAGATTCAGATAAACCAATTTTTTCACTTTTTGGATGTTGTTTGAGAAAATCTTCATATCTCTTTTTTGCACCAGGATAAAACGTACATCTTAAAGGAACCTTACTTAATACAGAACGAAATTCGTCAAGAAATTGTTCACGTTTATCCCAATTACTATCCATAATCAACATTCTTGGTGTACTACAATTAAATCCTGCATTAGCAACGAAGGTAGCAACAAGCATATCAACATGATAAGCAACATCCTTTTCATTCCATGGACCGGGCACAATAATATAAGGACCAATATTTCCAAGTTCGGCTGTCAACCTTTTTCTATTAACCTTTTTTCCTAAGCTTTTTTTAATAATTTCAAAAGTTGATCTTGAACCAGTATGATGAATCTCGTCAATCAACGGATGAGCTGTGAGAAAAGAACCTACTTCGGCTCCACCATCTACAATTCGTAAAACATCCTTTTTAATCAAAATTTGAAAAGTCTTTTCAAGAAATGGATGAAGGTAACTGTTTACAGGATTTGTTTTGTAAATTACTACCCTATTTTCAATAAAACATTTGTAAAGAATATCCATCGCTGATTGAGCTGAAAAATTTCCACTGCCTAAAATTAAAGATAATTTGGATGTTTTGTAGTTGGTTCTGAATATTTTTGCTTGGTTTGATCTTAATGATTCGATTGTTTCTCCTGGTTGCATCCAAACTTCGTAGGTTATTCCTCCCCACAAGAGTTTTTCGTAAAATGTTTGAGGAAATACTCTAACAACTAATGTACCATTTTTTGTTGTAATCGGACTTGGAATTTCTGGAAGACCCTTTGTTAATATTTCTAAAAGCGAATCATGAAGAATTCTCATATATCTTACAACAGGAAAAGGACCTGAAATCCATTCATCACTACTTGCAGGATCATTTTCAGAAACACCTTTATTCTTTAAACTAATACTCACCCAATCATCCATTATAGATAGAAATTCTTTCTTTATTTGATCAAGAATTTCTATTTTCTCAGAAAGAGAAAGGGTAGCCCAAGTTTCTTTTTGGGTATTCAAGTCATTAAGATTTGTATCTAATTCTTTTTGGAGTGAATTTGCGATATTATGATTTTTCATTTACCCTTAAAACCTCTTCAAGAATAGGGTAATTTATTATTAGATTAAATATAATATTTTTATAAAATCTTTGCACATTGAAAATTAAAAAAATCGAAAATTTGGAAATTAAAGCTTTTTAGATGTTTTTTTAGGTTTTTAACATAGTTTAATGTTACGTTAAACAATGCGGGCGTATTCAAAAATTTTTTTATGTTGATCAAAATTTTTAAAACTAACTTAATTGATTTAGTAGTAATTTTGCATGGGGGTAAAGTCTTGTCTAAGTTAGATGATTGTCTTGAGTCTTTTGAGCAAATAATTTGGAGGGGAAAACCCAATAAAAAAGCTTTCAAACTTGAGGCTTTCACACTTCAGGATTGGGAAACGCTAGGACATAATCGAAATGAAGAGTATATGCTTACAAATCAAAGGTTACTAATTAAAGATGGCAATAAAAAAGATGACATTTGGTTTACTAGACTTGAAAAAATAAAAAAAGTTATTGTTAAAAAAAGTATTACAGGTTCTATTTTAGATACTGGAACAATTTATCCTATTACTGAAGAATATCCATATATTCCAAAAACTGAAAACTCTTCTAAATCTGAAAATAATAGCGAATCTGTTAAAGTTTATAATCATTTTCGGGAAGAATATGAAGAATTTACTAGGCTAGAGTTTTCTACCAAAAATCGTAATCGTCCCAAACTTTTGGAAATTAAAGAACCCTATAAGGTCCAAAAAATATTTGAAGAAGCCATATTTGGAGCTGGAACAAATTACATCAACTGTGAATATTGTAGCTATCGTTTCGATTTAAGCAAACAACAAAGATGCCCAAATTGTGGAGCAAAACAAAGTAAAAAGTCTAAGTTAGATAAATGTCTTGATCCCTTTGAGCAAGTAATTTGGAGAGGAAAACCGAACAAAAAAGGTTTCATACTTCAGGCTTGTGTCTCTTTAATTTTTGCTTTAGTTTTCTTTTTTGGTTTTCTTCCCCTGTTCCTTAGTTCTGGTATCATTGGGCCTCAAATTTTTATTCTTGGTTTAGTAGTTGTGTTAGCTTTACAACCTTTGGGGGCGTTTAGACTTTATCCAAATGCAGAGTGTATGATAACAAATCAAAGATTGATAATTAGTGATTCTAATGGAAAAGTTTGGTTTTCTAGGCTTGAAAAGATAAAAAAAGTTATTGTCAAAAAAGGTTATACTGGTAAGATTTTAGGAAATGTAGGAACAATTTATCCGATAACTGAAGAGTATCCATATGTTACAGTGGGTTGGACCCGTTCTGATTCTGGTGTAACTAAAGTGTATAATCATATTAAAGACGATTTTGAAGAAATAACTACCCGGGAGCTGCAAACTGCTGATCGTAATCGTCCCAAACTTAATGTAATAAAAGAACCGTATAAAATCCGAAAAATACTTGAAGAAGCCATATTTGGAGCAGGAATAAATTACATAAACTGTCAATATTGCGAGTGCCGTTACGATTTAAACAAAGAAGGAAAATGCCCACACTGCGGAGGAACACACCAGAAAAACAATTAACTCAAAGAAAGTACACCATCAAATTAAAATTGAGACCGGTAAAGATGAAGTTGAAATGGATTCTAAGTAAAAAAGGGGCTTTTGCGTTATGGTATTTGGGTCTATGGGGAGTATGTTCTTGGGTTTTCTTTGAATATTTTTATCCTCATCAAAACTACGGAGTACCTGGACTATTTTATTTACTAGCTCTAATTTCTTCAATAATTTTGCTTGGCGCAACAGGTTATCCATTGTATCTTTATTTTAAAAGAAAAAAACTTCATCAAAATACAATAATTCTTTTTACAGTAATATTTCTGTTAGCAACTATATTTCTTGCAATTAACTTAGCACCGCTTGTTTCTGTTTCTGCGAAAAATAAAGCTAGGGTTCAATGGTACATTAATGACCTGGAGAGTCAGGGTTTTAATGTAAAATATAGTTCAATTTACCCCTATGGGCATTGGCATGTTGACTATATTTATTCATATTCTAACTTTACTGCTGTTGCCAAAGAATTATGTTTCGAAACAATCTATGTACATGCTGGTGTGCCATCATTTTTCCAATTCTTTGTACCACCCTATATAGACATCGTTGGAACCGGAAAAGGATATTATATGTATAGTATAGATTGACAGAATACCAAGATTTTTCGAACTAATCATATTGAAAATAAATTAGAAAAATTTAATGATTTTTTTAATGAAAAATGATGTTTTCGTTTTTTTCAATCGGTTGTAAATATTTTAGCTTAACAAAGTTTTATGATGTTGACTTGTTCTTTGGGATCTAAAATAATTTTA
>JARRMB010000055.1:1491-12773 GCA_037386325.1 Candidatus Bathyarchaeota archaeon | reverse complement strand
AGAATATGATTCGTGTCCAGGGTAGACTTTAAAATTGTCAGGTAAAGACATTAATTTTGTTTTGATTGAGTTTATTATTTCATGGAATGATCCACCTGGAAAATCCGTTCGTCCGATTGAACCTGCAAAAAGAGTATCTCCAGTGAAAACCATATTATCTCCCAGAAGAGAAATTCCACTTTTAGTATGTCCTGGGGTATATAGAACCACTAATTTGGAATTTCCAATTTGAATTATATCTCCTTCATGAAGTTTTTGATCAGCATTTGCTCGTCCTTTATGATTTTCATGAATAAGAATAGTTGCTCCTGTTGCTTTTTTCATAATCATATTTCCTGATATGTGATCTGGATGCCCATGTGTGTTGATTATATACTGCAATTTTAGATTGTTATTTTGTATATAATCCAAAATTGGTTGAGCTTCATTTTCATTTTCAAAACCGGGGTCAATTATTGCAGCATCTTTACTTTTTTCATCGTTTACAACATAACAGTTAGTAGCTAACCAGCCAACTTTGAAACCCTTTACTTCCATCAAGTTTACCTCTGAAGATTACTATCAACTCCTATCAAGAAAACACAACTATAAAAACTCTCCAAAATAGAATACCTAAACCTTATTTCTCAAGAAAACAATTCTATTATCGAGTAGGATAAACTTGAGTGAACAAAGGTGGGAAGACTTAATTCAAAACCTCATAAGCAGTGGAATTCTAAAATCACCACAAGTTATTACTGCTATGCGCAAAGTTCCTAGGGACAAATTTCTTCCTGAGAATATGAAAGTTCATGCAGCAACTGACTGTCCACTTCAAATAGGTTCAGGGCAAACAGCATCTGCGCCTCTCAGTTGACACGATTGTGGTCAATTGGGCGAAACATGGTATCAATAATGGACGAAGCCCTGCAATTAGAAGTTGGACATAAAGTACTAGAAGTTGGTGGTGGATCAGGATGGCATGCTTCAACAATAGCTGAGATTGTGGCACCTTCTGATACACCAAAGGAAAAATGGGGACATGTGTACACTATAGAACGAATATCAGAATTGGCTTCATTTGCTAAAGATAATATTGAAAAGGCTGGATATGGAAACCGGATTACAGTAATTCATTATGATGGAACATTAGGTTATGCTGAAGAAGCACCTTATGATCGAATTCTGGTTGCTGCTGCTGGTCCAGAAATTCCAAAACCACTTCTTCAACAATTAAAAGAAAACGGAATACTTCTTCTTCCAGTAGGTGGTATGCAATTTTATCAAACATTAATTAGAATAAGAAAAAAGGGTGAAAAATTTATTGAAGAAAATCTGGGTGGAGTCGCGTTTGTACCTTTAATTGGTAAACACGGTTTTAAGTTATGAAATTAACTAAACCATGACTCAAGAGTAGTTTTACTTCTAGATTCTTTAATGCCCTCTTTCATTTTCTTAAGGGCTTTACTTACTCTTTCTTCAGAAAAATCTCTTTCATGGCATAGAAATTCTATTATTTTGTCTACGTTAGGTTGTTTCCATTCAAGTTTATAGTCATTTGTAATTTTTGGGTTAAGAAAGATTTCTCGTATTCTTTTGGGCTCAACTGGAAAAGTTGCATCTTTTAATGTTGGTAATAAATCTTCAATTGTTTCATGTTTTTTTATTAATTTTAGGGCAGTTTTTGGACCAATTCCTTTTACTCCTTCAGGATTGAAGTCCGTTCCTATGAGCATGGCGATATCTATTAATTGTTCACGAGTAATTTCTAATTCTTTTAATGTAGAATCTAATTTCATTATTTCAGGTACAACTTCGATGTACACATTTTTTCTGGGTAATTTTCTTTTTCCACTTATTGTAATATTTCTGACAAGAGCCTTTGCTCCAAAAAGAAGACTATCATAATCTTGACTGCCGCAATAGTCTGCATCTCCTTTTCTTGTTAAGTATGCAGCTTGTGCTTCACCTTCAGAAGGGGCTTGAATCCATGGTACACCCAAATCCGTTAATAATCTCTTTGAGTCATCAGGCATGTAATCCTTAAGTTTTGATGTCATCTGCGCAAAACTTCGAGCTTTCTCTATTTTTCCTTCTTTAATGGCTTGTTCATATTTTACAAGTGCTTCTGCTTTAATTTTAGCCCGTCGTTTAATTTCTACTTCTTTAAGTGCAGGTGGTGTTCCATCAAAAATATAGGCAACTTTTACACCCATTTCAACTAGTTTTACTGTTCTATAAAATAATCCACTAAGATGACTAGTTATTTTCCCTGAATGATCTTTTAGTGGTGTACCATCTGGTTGTCTAATAATCGCTAGGAATTGATAAAGTGCGTTATATGCATCAATGGCAATTGATTTTCCGTTTAAAATGTTAAAATCTATTGTTGTTTTGGGTATTAGTCCTCTCAGATTTACACCCATCTTTGAAGTCACCGGTTAATGATTATACATTAACTCATAAATAGATTAATTGTAGATCTATTTTTGTTCTACTAATTCAACTCTTCTTTTTCCTTTAGTTCGCGTTGAAACAAATATTCTTCCTTCAATTTCCATTCGCATCAAGGTTTTGTTTAATTCTCCAAAACCTACACCTTCATGTGTTCCTTTAACTAAATCAAATAACTCAATGTCAGTCATTGGACCTTTTCTTTCTAAGAATTCTTGAATTTGAGTATATAGTGGATGCGATTTCCAAGTTTTCATAGTCATTTTTCATTCCTCAATAGATCATTTTATGCTACTGGAGTTGTTGGTTTCTTTAATTGTCTAACATGTTTCATAAATCCTTTATACCAATTCTCCATATTTGGCATTATCGAAGGACCAATTTTATCAAGAGCTTTTTTGAAATCTTCAGCTTCAACTTCTTTAGCATCAATATTGGTTCTTAGGGCATTTAGTCCAGCTTCTCTACAAAGTGCCTCTATGTCTGCTCCAGAATATTTCTTTGTCATTGTGACAAGTTGTTCGAGATCTACATCTTTTCCTAATGGCATATTTTTAGTATATATCTTAAAGATTTCTAGTCTACTATCTTTTTCAGGTTCAGGAACATATATTAAACGATCGAATCTTCCAGGTCGAAGAATTGCAGGATCTACAATATCTGGTCTATTTGTAGCTGCGATTATTACTACATCTTCTAAAGAAACGAGTCCGTCCATTTCTGTTAATAGTTGACTTATGACTCGTTCTGCTACTCCGCTATCAGCATAGCCCATTCCTCTTCCAGGAACCAATGAATCAAATTCGTCAAAGAAAATAACTGCAGGAGAAGCCATTCTCGCTTTTCTGAAAACCTCTCGAATTGCTTTCTCGGATTCTCCTACCCACTTTGAAAATACTTCAGGTCCTTTTATGGTGATGAAATTTGCTTCACTTTCTGTGGCAACTGCTCTTGCAAGTAAAGTTTTTCCACATCCTGGAGGTCCATAAAGCAATATTCCTTTGGGTGGACGTATACCCATTCGACTAAAAACATCAGGATTTTTTAAAGGCCATTCAACGGCCTCTATAAGGTCTTCTTTAATTTCACCTAATCCGCCTATTTCTGTCCAATGAACTGTAGGAACTTCAATGTAGACTTCTCTCATAGCTGTCGGAGTGATCTCTCGAAAAGCATTTAAGAAATCTTCCATTCTGACCTCCATTTTTTCCAAAACACTTGGAGGTATTCTTTCTTCTTCTAGATTTATCTCTGGAAGATATCTTCTTAATGCCTTCATTGCTGTTTCACGACTTAATGAAGATAAATCTGCGCCAGTATAACCGTGAGACATTTTAGATAGTTTGTTTAGATCAACATCTTCAGTTAAGGGCATTCCTCTCGTATGAATTTGCATTATTTCAAAGCGTCCTTTTTGGTCTGGTACACTTATTTCAATCTCACGATCAAAACGACCAGGTCTTCTTAAAGCAGGATCTAGAGCTTCAGGTCTATTTGTTGCACCTATAACAATAAGGTATCCTCTTCCTGCAAGTCCGTCCATCAATGCAAGGAGTTGTGCAACAACTCGTCTTTCTACTTCTCCGGTTACTTCCTCTCTTTTTGGTGCAATTGCATCTAGTTCATCAATAAAGATGATGCTTGGGGCATTTTTTTGAGCTTGTTGGAACATTTCTCGAAGTCGGGCTTCAGATTCTCCATAAAACTTGCTCATTATTTCTGGTCCATTTATTGAATAGAAGTTTGCTTCAGATTCATTTGCTACTGCTCGTGCTAGAAGTGTTTTTCCACATCCTGGTGGACCATGAAGAAGTACTCCCTTTGGAGGATCGATTCCGAGTCTTTGGAAAAGTTCTGGATGCCGGAGTGGAAGTTCAACCATTTCTCTGATACGTTGAATTTCTTCATGTAATCCTCCTATATCTTCGTAAGTAGTTCTGGGTAGTCCTTTTGTTTCAGGTGCTGGTTCAGCCATTATTTGTACGTTTGTACTGTGACTAATTCTAACTATTCCATGAGGACGAGATTTAGTTACTCTAAAAGGTATAGCGTGACCTAACATCATAACAAGAGTTGTATCTCCCTCAACGAAGGTTCTTTCCATAAGTCGATTTTTTACAAAGTTTGTAAAATCGTCATCTACATTTAGTTTCATATCAATAGGAGCCAAAACTACTGTTGTTGCGTTTGTAACTTTTGCTGGACGAACAACAACTAGTTCATGCATTGCAACTCCTGCGTTTTTTCTTGTAAAACCGTCTATTCTAATAATTTCCCTGTTTTGATCTTCAGAATATGCTGGCCAAGCTATAGCTGCTGTGTTTCTTTTTCCAACAATTTCTATTACATCTCCTGCTGATATTCCCAATTTTTGCATTGTTTGTTGGTCAATTCGAGCAATTCCTCTATAAACGTCACGTTGTCGTGCATCTTCTACTTTAAGTTGTATTTCGGTCACTATTTTTCCTTCCTCATGGGTTATCGTAAAGCTCCACTTTTTCGTGGGCGAGTATTACTATATAAAGGTTAAAGTAAATTAGAGCCTGTTCACACCTAATGTTTGAATTTGCCCCACTTCTTCCATGTTAGTTAATCGTTTCTCAGTTTCATCAAGAATTCCTTCTTTATCTTCAGGCAGTATCATATTTACTATAAGTGCGGATAGACCAAATGCTATTGGTTCTTTAGCAAATTTCTGATTTGAAGTTAGATCTGATAATTCATTTTTAATTTTTTCTTGTAATAATTCAAGATCTACAGTTGATTCTGATGGAAAAATTTTGTAGGCTATTATTATCTTTCCCATAATTTTTTTCTTCCTAGGTTTTTTGTCAATATTTTTGTCACATTATGAATATTTCTGTATTTTTTTGGAATGTGAACTAGCATGCTAGATTGTAAGCTGACCTATTAACCTTACTATATAAGAAATGTGAAAGAAATTTTTTCTAATTCTTAATAGATAATATTGAAAAATATGAATATTCTGTTTACTATATCTAAAACTTCTTTGATAAAGAAAAAAGATATTTTCTTTGCGAATGACTAAATTGTCTATCCATATTCTTTTTTATAATTTCTCATTATATTTGAGCTCTAGAAAAAAGGTATGTTCCTAATCCAACCATTAAACCATTGAAAATAATGACCACTATTAGGCTAATCAACCATCCGATAGGACCAAGTATAGCTGAACCCGTTCCTAAAAGACACCAACGCAATGCCACATTACAAAAGTTGAAAGTAGTTGAAATGCATGGAAATCATTCAAAGTTGACCCAATCGCTACTCCAAGACCAACAAATCCCGAAGTAATTAGAAGCATTGCACCTACTGCTGTAATCGCCCCGATAATAAAAGTGAACGATGGTATGAAAGCACCCATTATCCCTGCAACAATCATTAATATTATTCCTTGAATTGTTGCTGTTGTAGCTCCACCGAAAATTTTTCCAATTATTATACTAGTTCGACTTACCGGTGCTACTAACATTTCTTTCATGAACCCAAATTGTCTATCAAAAATAATTGAAACACCTGAAAATACAGAACCAAAAAGAAGTCCCATACCAATTACACCTGGAGCCATGTATGAAAGATAGTTGACACCGCTGAATCCTCCAATGAAACCTCCTAGTCCCAATCCAAATATCGCCAGAAAAAAGAAGCTTTGAGCTACTGAAGATACGACTCTTGCTTTCGCTCGCCAATAGCGTTTTAACTCTCTTAATAGAACAACATAAATTGCCTGACCAGATAATGGTTGAATCATTCCATTTTCACCAAGGTATTTTAACGATTTTAACCTCTCGCTGGTCTTCCACGAGCTTGTTGCATCATTCTGTATCTCCTTACAACATCCATAAAACTTCCCTCTTCTTCACGAATATTTCGGCCAGTTACAGATAAAAATACATCATCTAATGTGGGTTTTCTTAATTCAACAGATTCAAGAATTACACCTGAATCTTCAGCTATTTTTACTATTTCAGGAATTCTATGTCCACCCTTGTCTACAAGCAAATTCAAACATTTAGAACATACTTCACCTGTTAAATTGAGGTTTTCTTGTGCTGAATCATTTTCTATTTCTTGATTTTCTCTTTCAATCATATTCTTTTCCATAAAATCAGAATTATTGTTTTCAACACTTAGGTTATTAGACGTTTTTGGGTTTTTTTGCATCATTCTGCTAATAGCAGCGTAATTGTTTCCTGAAGCTATAATAGCTCGAAAGTTTCCTATATCCGAAGAATCTTTAAAGAGTAAAGTTACAACATCTCCTTCCAATCTGGCCTTCAGATTGTCCGGAGTATCCATAACAACAACTTTTCCAAAATCTATTATCAATATATGTTTACAGAGGTAATCAGCTTCTTCGGTGTAATGAGTTGTTAGAATAATAGTCACTTCTTTTTCTTGATTAAGTCTTAGAATGTGTTCCCAGATTGATCGTCTAGTCTGTGGATCTAATCCAAGTGTTGGTTCATCTAGGAAGAGGACTTGTGGGTGATGTAAAAGTCCCCGAGCAATTTCTAATCGTCGCTTCATGCCTCCACTGTATGTTTTTACAAAATTGTCTGCCCGATCTTTTAGTTTGACTAATTCTAAAACTTCATTTATTCGTTGTTGCCTGGTGCTGCGATTAAGACCGTACAATCTTCCATGAAAATCTAGATTTTCACGTCCAGTAAGTTCGATGTCTAGTGTTGTATCTTGAAAAACATAACCTATACTTCGTCTGACAGCATCAGGTTCTTTTAGAATATCATGACCATTTATTTTTGCGGTTCCGCTTGTTGGCTTCAATAAAGTCGATAAAATATTTAGTGTCGTTGTTTTTCCTGCCCCATTTGGACCAAGAAATCCTAGAATTTCGCCTTTTTTAACGTCGAAGCTTACTCCATTTACTGCTTTAACATTTTTGTCGTAGATTTTGGTTAATTCTTTAACTTCAATTGTATTAATCTGATTCAGTCCTCCCTTCGATGATGGTTTTTTGGGAGATTAATTAGTTTTCAATTACTTCTTTTACTAGCTCTTTGTTTTCTTTTAACCAAGTTATAATTACGTCTTTGTTATTTTCCAGCATGTTCTCAGCCATTCCAGCGAACATGGCTGGTAATGTTTTTCCTATCTCAGCTTTAAGTTTAGAAATTAATTCTGTTTCTGCGTCCATTGAAATTTTCTCTCCTTTGTTAAACTATTGAAACTGAAATGATAAATTTGTATCTAAATTTTTAGTTTTTGCTAGAGTTTTTTCGGTTAGAGTTACGTTTAGATTTGAAATATCCTGCTAATCGACGTCCTGTAGCTGAGTCCATTATTATTGTGCGTTTCTTTTGTTTCTTTTTATGTTTAACCTTTAAAATCCATATTGGGAGTAGCACTAATTCAGAAGCTATTGGGCAAACCCCCAATGTTAATTTTAATTTTGAATAAATTCTTTGTTTTCCCATCTTTATTTTAGGAATTTTTGGTACCTCTTTTGGAAGTCGTGGGATAAATGAAATGTTTTCATCGTCATCTAAGTCTTTAAGTTTTTCAGGGCTTTTAGTCATTAATCTATGAAATAGAATTGTTCCTCTTTCTATTGAAATCATTGCTCCTGTAGTTGCACTTAGATAATAAGTTTCAATTTCTTCCTTACTAAAAAAGAATAAATGTTTAGATTTTCGGGTTGCTGATACTTTCCAGATTGGTAAATATGAAAAGTTAGCATCGTAGAATGATTCTTGTTTCATAAAGAGACCACCTTCTAGCCACGTTTTAGCTTTCTTGAGAGCTTCTACTTGAGTCACTCTTGTAGGTATTACCATGACTTCCCCTAGAACATTTTTTGATGGTGAAAAACCAAATTTTGAAAGCCAATATAGATTTTCTTCTCCATTTTTTGCTTTACTCTTTTTTACGATTTTAGATTTGACAAGAGAATTAAGCGCTTTTTCAATATCATCTAGATTTGCATCTAAATTATTCGCAACATATTCTGCATTTACACTTTGCCTTACAGAATTTAAAAGATACTTCACTCTTTCTAAGAGAGTATCAAAATGGGAAAGAGGAACTTGCTTTTTTTCTTTTATTTTTGGTTTCTGCTGAAATTTCTCAAAAAATAATCTAGATTCGTCTGAAATAGATTGTGGAATATCTTTTTCATCCATTGTGAGATGGTTAGTCAACAGCCAACGAACTTGAAAATTAACTACATCATCAAAAACATCTGGAGATAATAAGAGAAATTCTCCTGTTCGAAGGCTCGGTAGTTTTTGCAGTACCTTTTCGGAGTGAGTTGGATCTATCGATTGGATTATTTGTTTGACTCTGGCAATGTCCTGTCTTGTCATCATACGACCTAAACACCACGTGTTAACTTGTGCTAATGCTTTGTAATCGATGTCAGTGATGTTTTGTGTAGCTGCAATCAATCCTACTCCGTATTTTCTTGCTTGTTTAAAAAGAAAGGCATAAGCTTCCTTTGGCGGAGGGTTGCGTGGATATGGCGGAATATAGGGGGCGATTTCATCAACATAAAATAGCATTTGTATATTTTCTGAAGGATTTTTTAACATCCAGCAGTAAAGTTCTCTGAGTAATGTTGCTAAGAAAAATTGTTTATCGTTTGTAGAACTGAGAGTATTTAAATATATTATGTTTAGAGGAATTTTTCCATCACTTTTATCCATAAACATATCTATGTCGATTTGGACTCCTTTCTGGAACATAAGTGAAGGTGTTCCTACTGTTAGAAATCGTAACTTACGAGCAATTTCTCTTGGTTCACCTTTTGTGACAAAACTTTTCACTAATTCGTTAATCTCTTGAGGAGGATTTAGGACGATTTCAGTCAAATGGGTCATATCTTTTATTGTCTGATCGTTTCTCCACATGTATTCAATTATTGTGAAAAGGTAAGCTTTTGCTCCTTTTCCTGAGTCTGAAGATAAATCATACCCAAGAAAACTAACAAGTGAAGTGGCTGTCATATCAAGAGCAATAATTGCTTCTTCATGTGGAGTATCTTTTGAAGGAAAATCTAATGGATTAACGCTAATCGGGATTCCTTTACTACTTGCAGGAGTAAATATTGCTACACGTGCTTTGTCAAAATATTCTCCTTGCATCACCGATGGAATTCCAAAACTTTCGATTTCTTCAGGATCTCCCTTTAAGGCTAGAGATGAAATGTCTCCTTGCGGGTCAACTATAATTACGGGTATAGCGTTTTTTATTTATTTATCTCCAAAATGTTATTCAAGAATCGATCTGATTTTATATTTCTTTAATGTTCAATTATTAAGAACAAACGTATATACTAATTTAACTAAAATTAATTAACACTTGGAGGGAGATGAATGAATAAAGGTTGCACTTCACCTGATAATGAAAATAATCAAAAATCTCAGGGATGTGATTTAGAAAAGATAATGGTTCGTGATGTTATCACGATTAGTCCAGAAAGTACATTACATGAAGCTGCAAAATTGATGGGAGAAAAGCACATTGGAAGCTTAATTGTGGTAAAATATGATACACCTGTTGGTATCATAACTGAAAGAGACCTATTAAGAGAAGTAGTCAAAAGAGAAATTGATTTAGAAAAAGATTGGTTAGTTGGAGGCACAAGTATCAAAGATGAAAAAGTTGAAGAAATTATGTCTTATCCTTTAATTTCTATATCTTTGACTTCCACTGTAAAACAAGCATCACAAATGATGATTGAGAAAAAAATTCGAAGACTCGCAGTGGGTGAGGCTGGAAAGATGGTTGGGATAATAACTGCCTCTGACCTTATTCGTTGCCTTCCCGAATCTCCTGATACTATGAAAGCTTGGTTTGAAGTTGATTACTTTATGAGTAAAGATGTCATAACTGCCGATGATGAAACTCCTGTGGAAAATGTAGCAAAAATTATGGGTGCTAGAAGTATTGGGAGTGTCGTTATTACCCACAATGGAGAACCAATCGGAATATTTACAGAGAGAGATCTATTAACAAAATTTTTAGCAAAAGATCAATCATTAAAGATTTCAGTTAGAGATGCTTGTTCATCTCCGCTTATAACAGCCCCTCTGGGGGTAACTATTCATGATGCAGCTGAAATTATGACTTCAAATCATATCAAAAGGCTACCGATAACAGAAGGTAAAAAATTGGTTGGTTTTCTTTCAGCTCGCGATTTGGTAGAAGCATATGCTCGGGCAAAATAGAAAAAATTAATGTTGTTATTCGCGTTTTGCCCATAATTCCTTCTTTAGCATATCTCTTACTGCCGCTCTTATTGCAGCACTTCGGCTAGGGTACATCCCAGATCTTACTAATTCATCGAGACCTGATAAATACGCTTCTGGAAGAAGAACTGTTACAAGCTTCATTCACGTTTCACCATTAATAATATGTTATGAGGCAATTATGGAGACATATCCTTAATAGTTTTTACCTTACTTGCTGGAGACATCGCCATTGTTTTCTTGCAAAATCCCCCTTTTTTGTCACGCTCTCAACCCAAAATTTTTATGAATTTTATTTAGTTTGTTTTATAGGTATAATAAATGGCATTTGTTTGTTCTAAATGTAATGGTGGAAAAACATCAACATACAAAATAGTAGTAAGACGTTGTCAAAAATGTGGAAATATTGTGAATACCGAAGGATTATTAGATTTTCTTAGAGAAATTAAACTTGACAAAAAAATATTCAGGAAATAAAAGATGCAATGGTATTCAATTCCATACTAAAAAAACCTAATTGAGACGTCTTGAAGTCATTTAATCATTAATATAAGTCATGTATTTGACAATCGAAATGAATCAGATGAATGTTCAAGATTGTATGCGCTCGTGCAAATT
>JARRMB010000055.1:0-1403 GCA_037386325.1 Candidatus Bathyarchaeota archaeon | reverse complement strand
TAATTCTATGAACATTTCGTTATAACAATCGCAATGATATAATTTTGAAGTCCCGATGTTTCTACTGCCTTTAATATAATCTCCAATCTTCAGTTCTTTTCCACATCTTTTGCAAACTAAATTCTTTCCTTTGAAACTCAATAAACGCTGATAAATATCTTTTTTCAAGACGTATTGAATCAAATTCTATAACCAATTATTTAGCAAAAAAATTATTTTTTATAAAATTGTCGATTTAGGATTAGATTCTTCAGAGTAAAATGGATTCAAATATGAACTCGGGGAATTCAATGATGACGGATAGATAACAAGAAACCAAATAGCTGTCTCCCGTCTAAGTTGTGGGGTCGCGGGTATTTGGACACGGGACAAGTGTTGATGTCAACCGCAGAAAATCTCACAACTCCCCCTTTTTTAAAAAAATTAATTTCTTTCTATCTATTCTGAGAAATAAACTCGCTAACCTTTTGTCTAATTTCTTGTTCATGACCTAAAATTAAGTGTCCACCTGTCTCAAAAGTTAAAAGTTTGCTTGTTTTTATTTTGTTGGCAAGTTTTCTTGCACCTTCAATAAGAGTAGCAGGGTCATCAATTGAGTTTACTATTAAAACTGGTGATTTAATTCTCTCAAACGACAATTCATTGTTTATTGATGGGTTAGAAACAAACATATCAAACAGAATTCCTTTTGTTCGTTTAGTTATTGGAAGAGATGAAAAATACAATCCGTTAACAATCCTTTTAATTTCCGACTTAGACAAGTTTTTTAAGATTTTTTTGGGAACAAACATACCCAACATGCTTTTACCAAGCAGTTTCATCATAATCCAATATAGGAAATTTGATTTGAACAAGAATTTTGGAGGATGTCCTGAAGGGCTATCTAAGGGTGCATTTGGCGAAACCAGAATCAGTCCTTTACAGGTTTTCGGATGGTTAATGGCAAATTGAATGGCAGATGTTCCTCCAGCTGAATTTCCAAAAATAAAAACTCTTTCTATTCCAAGAAAATCTAATAATTCCTTGTAAACTTCGCCTTGAAGTTGAGAAGAAGCGTTAGATGGAATTGAAGATTTCAAGTATCCGAACCTTGAGACAAAAAGTAACCTATAATTTTCTCCAATGTAATCTTTTGAAAGACCTATTCCTTGGTCAACTCCACCAGTAATACCATGAGATACTAAAATTGTTGAACCTTGCCCTTTCAGATAATACTCGATTTCTCCAAACTTCGATTTGAAAACTTGTGATGGAATACTGTTAAGGTAATCTTGATTCTTTGCTAAAGTTTTTCGATATTTCAAAAAAATTATGACTACAATGATTAATGCAACAATTCCTGATATTACAAAAATCAAGTTTTCTAATTCCAAAATATTCCCTTGACTTGAAGGTATTTGATG
>JARRMB010000054.1:0-6832 GCA_037386325.1 Candidatus Bathyarchaeota archaeon | reverse complement strand
GTGTAAAACATGGATAAAACCATAACATATGTAATTGCTATTTTAGCAGTTGTCTCATTAGTTGTTGCATCTTACGGGTTTATTGCTTTTCAAGGACAGATCGATAATTTACAAGAATCGATTGGTGAAATGGAAGGCCAATTAACTACTATTAACAACATTGAAGGACAACTTGATTTAATACAAGCACAGATTGAAGAATATCAAGATATTATTGAGGAACAGGAACAAGAAATTAACGAATACAAAACAGTTACAATAGCCGATTCTTACGGTAACGTAGTAACATTGACTTCACCACCTGAAAGAATTGTTTCTTTAGCTCCAAGCAACACAGAAATGTTATTCGCTGTTGGAGCAGGCGACAATGTTGTTGGAGTTACAGACTTTTGTAATTATCCTTATAATTTTTCAGCATGGATTGAAGCAGGTAACATGACAAGCATAGGAAACTATTATGGCCCATCAGTTGAACCAATTGTAACCTTAGAACCGGATCTTGTCCTTGCAAGTTCAGGTAGTTTAGACGCTGCAGAAAATCTGAAGAATCTTGGATACAATGTTCTAGTGTTAGAAGCCCGGACAATTGACAATGTACTTCGAGACATTTTATTGGTCGGAAGAGCAACGGGTAACGACATTAATGCTGGAAATCTTGTTAGCGAAATTAGAATCAGAATCGAAAATGTGGCAAACCAAGCAACATCAGCAAGTACAACTCCAAAAGTATATCACGAAATTTGGAATGACCCCATTATGAGTGCAGGCCCTGAAACTTTCATTGACGAATTAATTGTTTTAGCAGGTGGAGAAAACATTTTCAACGACGCTACTACAAGCTGGCCAGTTGTTAGTTCAGAAGCAATTATTGAAAAAAATCCAGATGTAATGTTTTTCCCTAATATGTACATGGGAGTAGGTAATTTCTATCAGACAATAGAAGCTGTAAAAGATCGCCCAGGATGGGATAGTATAACTGCAGTTCAAAACAACGACCTCTATGAAATCAATGCAGACATCATTTCAAGATCAGGACCAAGACTTGTTGACGCTCTAGAAATTATAGCAAAAATGGTTCATCCTGAAATATTTGGACAACTCTAAAATAACCCCCCTTTTCTTTTTTAGTATCTAACAATAATTTGTGAATCTTCAATGAACCCCGATACTGAAACAACTCATTTGCGTCGTGTGTCTCATTGGAAAATTTACGTTGTAATAGCAGCTATTATATTTCTTATTATCCTTGTTTCATCACTAAACCTTGGATTTGCTCCAATTCCATTTAATAATATTTTAAAAATACTAACAAAACAAATTCCAGTTTTTGGGAATCTTGTAGATATCTCAGACATCAATCAAACAGCTGAAGTGATAATTATGCAAATCCGGCTTCCACGAGTTCTTTGTGGAGCGTTAGTCGGTGCAGCTTTAGCAACAGCAGGTGTGATATACCAAGGAATTTTCAGAAATCCAATGGCTGATCCCTATGTTATAGGAGCGATGTCTGGAGCATCATTAGGTTCAGCACTGGTTATTGTTCTTGGTGTAGGAGTTGCCATTTTAGGGGTAAATACTCTTCAAATCTTTGCCTTTGTTGGTTCTCTGGTTACTGTACTTCTCGTTTATACGATTTCAAGGTCAGGTTCTAGAGTTCCAGTTACATTGCTTCTTCTTACAGGTATAGCGATAACATACTTTCAAAGCGCAATTGTAACTTTTCTACAAGTAATTGCCAGTAACACAACTCTTCATGGATTAACTTTCTGGCTTATTGGAAGTCTCGCACCAACAGAAAATTGGAATAGAGTTTGGTCTATTCTTCCACTAATAGGAATAGGGATTATAGTCTCTTATTTGTACTCTCGTGATCTAAATATTCTTGCACTGGGAGAAGATCAAGCACAACATTTAGGTGTTGAAACAGAAAAAGTAAAACGGATATTACTTATTTGTGGAGCACTCTTAACCGCTGCAGCTGTATCGATAAGCGGTCTAATCGGTTTTGTTGGCTTAATAATCCCTCATTTAACAAGAGTTGTAATAGGTCCCGATCATAGAGTGCTTTTGCCAACAGCAGCGATAGTGGGTGCGTCTTTCTTGATGATATGTGACGCAGTAGCTCGTGTTGCAATGGGTTCAGGAGAAGCACCTGTAGGAGTAATAACAGCACTTTCAGGAGGCCCGTTTTTCATTTATCTCTTACGTAGAAGAAAAAAAGGATATATAATATAAAAGGTGACAAAACTAATGGTTGTTTTATCAATCGACGGCGTTAATTGCTCTTATGGATCCGTGGATGTACTTAAAGATGTCAGTTTTTCTGTAGAAAGTGGAGAATTTTTAGGTATTCTTGGCCCTAATGGTTCAGGAAAAACTACCCTATTGAAAAGTATAAGTAGGGTTCTGAAACCAAAAAAGGGAGCAATTCTAATAGATGATTCAGATATTTATCAAATGAAAACTGTAGATGTTGCTAAACAATTAGCTGTAGTTCCTCAAGAAACTCCTGTTTCATTTGATTTCACCGCTTTAGAAATTGTCTTGATGGGTAGAAATCCTCATATGACAAGATTTAAAATGGAAAATAAAAATGATTTAGAAGTTGCAAAAAAATCTATGCAATTAACTCGGACTTGGGAATTTGCTGATAGACCCGTAACAGAATTAAGCGGTGGAGAAAGACAAAGGGTAATAATAGCCCGTGCTCTAACTCAGGAACCTCAAATTCTTTTACTTGATGAACCAACTACTCATCTAGATATTAGCAATCAACTTGAAATAATGGACCTGATTAAGCAGTTATGCAAAACAAAAAAGATGCTTATTGTAGCAGTTTTTCACGACTTCAATTTAGCTGCCCGTTATTGTGATTCAATTATTTTATTGAAGAATGGTGAGATAGTCGCGATAGGAAAATCAGAGGGCACTCTCACAAGTGAGAACGTCAAAAAAGTTTTTAGTGTTGACACTATTGTGAAAAAGCATCCAATCACAGATCAGCTTCACGTGATTCCCATTTCCAGACCTATTATTCAGCAACAAAAAAATCTTAACATTCATTTAATATGTGGAGGGGGAACAGGAAGTTTAGTAATGAAGGCATTCCTTGATGAAGGTTATCGCCTTACAGCAGGTGTTCTTAATCTGTTAGATACTGATCAAGAGACAGCTCAACTTCTTTCTGTTTTCACAGCAACTGAGGCTCCGTTTTCTCCAATAACTGAAGAAGCATATCAGGCAAATCTTAGATTAATAAAAAAAGCCGATGTTGTTGTTATAACACCAACTCAATTTGGTGAGGGAAATTTGCGCAATTTAGATGCTGCAGAAAAAGCTTTGGAAGAGGGAAAAACTACAATTTTCTTTGATATTGGGCAAATTGAAGATAGGGATTTCACAAAAGGAAAAGCTACAAAATTCATTACTAGACTTAAAAATAAAGGCGCTTTAACAGTGAATAGCATCAAAGAACTATTAGAAGTTGTTAATGATCTGGAAATAAAAAATAACAATTAAATATTATAAAATTTTGAAATTAAATACGTTTTTACTTGATCAAGTCTTGAAAACCATATACGGTGAAAACAATGAGAAAAGCACCATTATTCATTCTTCCATGGAGATGTACTCAAGCATGTACTAACAATTGCGTTCACTGTGGATTTGCGTCAAAAACTCGAGCCTCAGATGCTCTTGGAACAAAGGAAACAAAACAGATAGTTGACAAAATCCATGATTTCGGAGCAACCTATTTTGGAATAAGTGGGGGAGAACCGCTTCTAAGAAAGGACTTGCCAGAAATAATCAAGTATGCAAAAAAGACCGGTATGAATGTTAGTCTCATAACTAGTGGTTATTTTCTTGATGACAGCATTTTTGATAACCTTATAAAAAATGAAGTTCGTGTTTCTATAAGCGTTGATGGGTCCAAAGAAATTAATGATGCAATACGAGGTAATGGCGCATATGAGAAAGCATTTTCAGCTATAGAAAAAACTTCCCAAGCAGGATTGCTTGACTGTCTTGTTGCAACTCTTTCAAATGTTGACTCAGTTAAAAATAATATTAAATCAGAAGATATGGAGCATATAATTAAGTTGGCTCAGGAATATGGTGCTAGATGGGTTGTTATTCATGGTTTCGTTCCGTTTAATCGAACAAAAGAGCATCTTGCTAGATCTCCTACACCAAAACAGTATGAAAAGGTTTGGAATGAAATTTATGATCTGATGATTAAATATAAAGGAAAACCTGAAGTTAATGTTTATTGCCCATTTTTTGCCAGAATTGCAAAGCAACGGGGGTTACCAAATTTTGATGATTGGTTTAACAACTTCTTTCTCGGTAAATGTTCAATAGCTGGAAAATATATGAGTGTAATTGAAAATGGAGACGTTATTCCATGCAGTTTTAATGATCGTATAAAATTGGGAAATGCTAGGGATAAACAACTTAAATTCATCTGGGATGAACTACAATCTTCGGAGTTGGCTCTTAAACTTAGAGATCGAAGAAATCTTAAGGGTAAATGTGGTGTGTGTGAGTATCGGGAAATCTGTGGTGGTTGTAGAACAAGAGCAGAAATCTACACAGGTGACCTGTTTGCTTCTGATCCAGCATGCGCTTATATTCCAAATACATTACGTGAAAATTAAACTGCTTAGCTGTATGTTCTATAGACTATTGATCTACCGTCATCATAGATTCTATCTAATGCTGGTGTTGCTTCAATATTTGATAAGACTTGTTTAGTGTCTACAGCCACGAATTTGATATTATTTTCTTCAATATATTCATTAAAATCTCTTGTTTGTACTGGAAAATAATCTTCTGTTTTCAAAAGCTGCTTTACTTCAATTACAGTTTTTCTTCTGTTCTCATCATCAGATTCAAAAGAATAAGTTAATGCTGAATAAGAAATATGCACATCCTCGTCTTGATTAAGATCACCGAACTCATAATGTAGTCTCAAGGCATCTATAACTCGATTATTTAACGCTCCTAAGGTAAAATTCGCCGGAGGATAATCATCGAACTCAAAAACTGCCATTACTCCATTTGTTTGATCGAGCGCTGCAATAAGATTTTCATCCAATATTTCTGGGGGACCATTTACGACGGCCCATTTATTGTTCGGATGGCGTAGTAGTGGATTATCCCAAGGATTTTGCCATGCAAGAAGACCAGGAACAAGGGCTTCTTTAAAATCAAGGGAAGACTCTAAGAAGTTGATAACATCAAGTTTCACTAGTGCTAGGTATTTGTTTACTCGAATATTCCATTCAATATTTACTACGGAGCTATTATCTGAAAGAGTAACAACCCTTTCCATAGTGAAAAGTTCGTGGGTATATTCAGAAACCAATTTAGATTCATTAGCAGAATTTTCAATCCAATAAATGGATTCAACAGATTCTGAAAGGGAAATATTTACCCATTTTCCAAACGGATCAACATAAGTAAATACAGTCTGATTATTTGGAATGCTGAATGTTTTAGCCCAAATATTAAAACGGGAAGTATACATTGCTAAACCAGCACTTGGACTCACTGTATCAAACTCTCGAATAGCTACTCTTGAATTATCCATTTCATAAAAACTATATAATATCGATTCTGCCAAGGCAGTTCTTGAACTAAGAGGATCAGTTTCCTGAATGGTTTGGTGATCAGAAAATAGATAAAACCAAGAACCTGGACTTCTTGAAACAACAACTATTCCATCTGGAACTGAATGCTCTTTTACCCACAACCCAGAATCATAGCTAGACATCGAAGCTCTTTCATAAAACTTCGGATATGGTTCTATCCTTTGAACAAACATGAAAGCTTGGAAAAATAGCATCCAGAAAATTAAACTCATAACTAGACCTTTAATCAAATCTTTTTGTTCTAAGGAATTAACCAATACTGTCATAATGTAGAAAATTGACACAGCCGATAAAATTGCAAGAGGAGTAGCAAGAAAATAAATGAAACGGTGATATGGTAAATGAATTCCAAAAAGGTATGATTCTGCCAAAAGGAAAGGAACAGCTAACCAGAAAAAAATTTGTATTGAGTCTTTTAACGTTTTTTTAATCTTCAAAATAATCAATACTAGAGGTATTCCAATTAAACCAAGAATCAAAGTGACACCAAATATTTTAATTAAAGCACTGAAGCTAACAGCTGGAATATGATAAACATTTTCACCCATTGCAAAAAAGATATAATTAATTATAATATCCGAATATTCAATTAGAATTCTTGCATACCACACCAATAAAGCTAAACCACCACCCACAATCACAGCAACAAAAGCTATAAAACGCCTTTTTGATCCAATGGCACCAATTAAAAACACAGGAATAAAAAACAAAATAAAAACAAATGCAGTAAGTTGATGGGACAAAACGAGAGTGAAGGCTCCTAAAAATAGTAGAAGGTTTTTGACTATAACCCCCAGATTTTTATTTAATATGTAAAAGACAAAAGCGATATATGCTAAACCCATGAAATTTGCATAACCTCCCCAGAATATCATTTCAAAAAGTGGAACTGATAGAATCGTGAAAACTGCTGAAACTACTGCAACACCACTACCAAAAATTTTTCTACAAAATAAATATGTTGACAACATAAGCAGCACATTAAATGTTGCAATTAGCAATTTTAGAACGAATGCCGACGCAACAACGTCAAGTGTTCCTGAAAAAATCTGTATAATTGCTAGAATTGTATGAAAAAGTGGAGGATACCAAGCAATCTCACTATAACTAACTTTTTCGTCCATTATAATGATTCTTGCTTTTGCCAAATGGACTGCAGGATCGTTCCCTGGAAGAAT
>JARRMB010000053.1:12501-20612 GCA_037386325.1 Candidatus Bathyarchaeota archaeon | reverse complement strand
CTACCGCCCAAAAAGATTCGAGTGCCAATTCCAATTGTTTCATAGTCAGGATCATTCATGAGGGGATTCAAAGAACCTGCTCCTGAATAGGTTGCATTTCTAAATTTTGGTAAAAGTTTTCCCATGTATGTGTAAATTATTTCGTCACGACTATTAGTTGCGCAGACATAACGTTGATAGCAATTACGGAAATTTAGTAGATAGAATTGATTCAAATCTTCTTTGGTTATTGATGTGTCTAATTTTGTTCTTGGATAACAATCTGTTCCATATGATGTTGCTCTTACTTCAACCTCTTTGCCAGAAATAAGGTCTTCTATAACATGACCGCCTCCATATTCGAAAGGCTGAGTTTCAGACATCATGGTCGCTCCAATGTACAAGTCAACTGCAGCGCCTGAGTGACCAGTATTTATTATAGCACCCGAAGAACACATAGCTCCAAATGTTCCCGTTGTTACAACGTCGATGTCTCTATAAGCAACTTCTATCCCGCTGCTTTCTACAATTTTCTTCATTTCTTCAGCGGTTACAACCTGGACATCACCAGATTTGATTTTCTGATTAATCTCGGTGATAGTTCTATTATCACTTTTTTTGAGCGATGGCATTCTTAGGGCTAACTCCAATATTTGAGAGCGAATATAACCCATAGCAGGGGATTCACTATTTTAATATTTTACTGAAACTATTATTCCAAAAAGAATTTAAATCTTCTACACAAAATTCATTGCATGTTACCTTCAATCGAGGAAGTTGCCAAGAAACGAAGAATCATGGGATTGACCCAACAAAAACTTGCATTACTGGCTGGTGTTAGTCAGTCTCTTATTGCTAAGCTTGAGTCACAGAAAATAGATCCATCTTACACAAAAGTTAAAGCCATTTTTGATGCATTGGAACAACTTCAAACACAAACGGAGGTTCGTGCAGAAGAGATACTCCAAAGTCAAGTAATTGGGATCCAAAAAAGTGATCCAGTATCGAAGGCAGTACAGACCATGGCGAAATATGGATATTCTCAACTTCCAGTTTTTGATGGTGAACATGCAGTTGGAAGCATCTCAGAAAAATCGATTATTGAAAAGGTTTCTGCAGGTAAAGATCTAAACCAAGTTTCAAAACGTTCAGTGGGTGAGGTTATGGAGGATGCCTTTCCACAAGTTGGGGAAGATGCTCCTTTGCCATTAGTTTCCAGTTTATTGCAAGTATATTCAGCGGTCTTAATTTCTAATAAAGGAAAAGTTGTTGGTATTGTGACAAAAGCAGATTTATTGAAGATGCTCTTATAGTCTATTAAAACCCGAGGATTATTTCATTGAGCTTTCCAGTTGAAGCAAAAGATGTTGTGAAAAATTTTGGTTCCGTTAGAGCCCTTGATGGTCTGAGTTTTAAGATAAATAAAGGAGAAATATTTGGTTTAATTGGACTAAATGGTGCTGGCAAAACAACTGCCCTTAGAATTGTATCCACTTTATTATTACCCACTTCGGGAATAGTTACTGTTTTTGGTCATAACGTTGTTGAAGAAGCATCTGAGGTCCGTAACCTATTAAGCTATCTTCCTGAAGAGGCTGGAGCATACAAGAATTTGTCAGGGTTCGAATATCTTAGGTTCATGGCAAACTTTAGAACTAAAGATAAATCAGAACTACAAGAATTAGTTGAAGCGGCTGCTGAAATTTCTGGTTTAGGAGACCGTCTGAAAGACAAAGTTAAAGGATACAGCAAGGGAATGAAACGTAGACTCTTGGTTGCAAGAGCATTAATGACAAAACCCAAATTGGCTATTCTGGATGAACCTAATAGTGGTTTAGATGTTCTTCATTCGGTTCATGTTAGAACACTTATAAAACGTTATTCAAAAGATCATAATGTAACCGTACTCCTTTCAAGCCACAATATGTTGGAAGTTGAATATCTATGTGACAGAGTGGCATTAGTAAACAAAGGAAAAATTGTTATTGAAGGTAGTCCTGATCAACTTAAATCTAAATATAATGCTGTAAACCTTGAAGAAGTATTCGGGGAGGTAGTTGGTTTTGTTTAATGCCTTACTGAATATTATAATTAAAGAGGTAAAAGAACTAGTTCGGGATCCTAAAATTTTGTTAGGTATGATAATTGTTCCTTTGATAATGTTTCCTTTAATGGGTTTTGCAATCCAAACTTCGATGGAAACCGCAGAACAAAGTATAGGAAAAACTTCAATATTATTGATAGATCAAGATCAAGGTTCAATCGCTAGGAGTCTTGAAAACTATTTATCGCTATTTAATTTTACAGTAACCAGTATTGATGGTATATCCTTGGATGAAGCTATAGTTAAAGTCCAAGATTCGAACGTTACAAATCTTGTAATTATCCCAGTTGGATTTAGTCAAAATATTACTAATTATGGTGCATCTACTCTTACAATTTATACCCCGTTTAAAGGGGGAGGTGGTATAGCTGTTTCCTCGCAATCCTCTGCAATAAACAGTTTACTTTCCAGTTTTGAAACAGTGATTATTAATCAAAGAATAAATCAAGGATTTCCAGAAGCTAACTCTACTGATATTTTAAATCCAATATTACTATCTGAAAAATCAATAGTAAATGGTAAAACGGCTGATATCAGTCCAGATGTATTGTTTGGTTTGATGATCGCTCAATCAACTATTATGCCTGTTGGAATGATAACATTACTCATTTTTGCGATGCAACTTGCTGCAACAGCTGTAGCTTCAGAAAAAGAAGAAAAAACACTTGAAACACTTTTAACTATGCCAATTAATCGCACGGTAATTTTAGCAGGAAAATTAACTGGTTCAATAATTGTTGCTGTTTTGGGAGCTCTAGCTTATCTTGTAGGCTTCAGTTATTATATGAGTTCATACACAAGCCTGATACCTACAGATGGTGTAGATCTTGCAGCAATAGGACTAGCTCCAACACTAGGTTCTTATGCTATACTGGGAATTTCTCTTTTCATGGCATTACTTTCAGCATTAGCATTGGCAATTTCGTTATCTATATTCGCTGAAGATGTGCGGGGTGCACAAGCATTGGTTGGGCCGCTATCAATATTTTTTATTGTTCCAATGGTTTTTACAATGTTTACTGACATAACAACTTTACCATTTCCATTATCAATAATTCTACTTGCTATTCCTTTCACCCATTCTATGTTAGCAGCCAATGTGACTTTTACAGGAAATTACATAGGGGCAATTGGTGGCATAATATACATGTTAATTTTCACAATCACTGTTCTCTATATCGCATCCAGATTATTTGGTACAGAAAAAATCTTAACTGCAAAACTGAAATTTAAAGGATTTAGAAAGAAAAAAGTAGAATAAAATGCCTTAATTTACCAGAATTTTCTTGGCAAACTATCCATATATTCGTTTAAAGACCTAATATCAAATTTGTTTGCTTCCCTCTGTTCCAATAATTTAGTTAATGCAGAAGCTAATTGAAGATTTGTTACAACAGGTATGTTGAATTCGATAGCTAATCTTCTTATGGTATATTCATCCTTGAGAACCTCTGAAAATGTCACTAAGTGGTTTGGCATTGGTATGTTTATAACTAAATCGATTTTGCCTTCTTGAAGATAATCTACTATGTTAGGTTTCTGCCCAATCTCTCTAACTTTATGTAAAACTGAAAGGTTACTAACGTCTGCCTTTCGTAATGCTTCAGCTGTATGTTTTGTAGCATAGATTTTGAATCCCATCTTCTGAATAGAAATTCCTAGAGGAATGATTTGTTTTTTCAGCTCTTTTCCACCGACAGTTATTAATACAGATCCACCTGCTGGAGGCATCTTGAACTCAGCAGATTGAAGCGCTTTTGATAATGCATCAGTGAAATTTTCTCCCAGGCACGCTACTTCCCCTGTACTCAACATTTCTACTCCCAATACAGGATCGGCTCCACTTAATCGCATAAAACTAAACTGAGGAACTTTAACTCCAACATGACTGATTTCTGGTAAATCAACAAAACCAGAATCACTGAATTTTTTACCAAGCATTGCTAAAGTAGCAAGTTCTATCATATTAACTCCACGGGTTTTACTTACATAAGGCATTGAACGAGAAGCCCGAAGATTACATTCAATAACATATGTTACGCCATCCTTTACAAGATATTGAATGTTATAGGGTCCCCTAATTTCTAGAGCTTTCACAATTTTGTGAGTATAATCCTGAACAGTTCTTAGAACGTTGCTATCTAAAGTCAAAGAAGGAATACCCATGGTTGCATCTCCACTGTGAACTCCAGCGTTCTCAACATGTTCAACTATTGCTCCAATGATGTTGTCTTCGCCATCGTAGACTCCATCAACTTCAACTTCTTTTGCATTTTCGATAAACTTTGATATAACTGCAGGGTGCTCCCGAGATACTTTTGCAGCTAGTTTTAAGTAATTTTTCAATTCTTCTTCAGTATAGGCAACCCTCATAGCAGAACCAGATAATACATAACTGGGGCGAATAAGAACGGGATAACCAACTTCCTGAGCGAATTTTTTAATGTCACGAGTTGTTGAAAGATCTCTCCATTCTGGTTGAGGAATATTAAGTTTGTCAAGCAATGAACTAAATTTGGCACGATCTTCTGCTTGATCTATACTTTCTCCTGATGTGCCTAGTATTTTAACTCCAGTTTTTGATAATTTGAGAGCAAGATTGTTTGGTATTTGTCCGCCTACACTAGCGATAATACCGAACGGTTTCTCTTTATCGTAGATATCCAAGATTCTCTCTAATGTTAGTTCTTCGAAGTATAATTTGTCGGACATATCGTAATCGGTTGAGACAGTTTCGGGATTATAGTTGATCATTATAGCTTCTTCGATTCCGTTCTTTTTGAGAGCCCAGATGGTGTTGACTCCGCACCAATCAAATTCTACGCTGGAACCTATTCTGAAAACGCCTGACCCAAGAACAATAACTTTCTTGTTACTGTAAGAGAAATTGATATCATCTTCTTCTCCTCCGTAAGTTAAGTATAGATAGTTTGTTTTGGCTGGCCATTCAGCAGCAAGAGTGTCAATCTGTTTAATAGCAGGAATAATATTCACTTTTTTTCGGAAAGCCCGAATTGTCAATTCGTCAGTACCAAGGTCAATACCGCTTAATTCATAAATTTCTTTTACAGAAATTCCTTGTTTTAGAGCTTTTATTACTATGAATAGCCGTTGATCTGTTGGGTTAGCTAAAATATCTTCTATCTTTTCTCTCGATTCTTGTTCATCTTCTTCTGCATTGCAGACTAAACCAAGTTTACCTATGTCCAACATACGGATGGCTTTTTGTAATGCTTCCTCAAAACATCTTCCAATTCCCATGACTTCGCCGACGGATTTCATCTGGGGTCCAATATGTCTGTCTACGTTCCTAAATTTCTGCAGGTCCCAACGGGGATACTTTACTACTAGATAATCAAGAGCAGGTTCAAAACAAGCAGTAGTTACTTTTGTTACTTTATTCATTAACTCCGGTAAAGTATAACCTATGCATAGTTTTGCTGCAATGTAGGCGATAGGATAACCTGTTGCTTTACTTGCCAAAGCTGAGCTCCGTGATAAGCGTGCATTTACCTCAATAGCTCGAATTTCTTCAGATTTGTTATCGAGTGCCCATTGGATATTACATTCTCCAACTACACCTAAGCTTCTGATCGCTTTTATTGATGCAGAACGAAGAAAATGATATTCTCTATTAGAGAGTGTTTGACTTGGAGCAACTACAATCGAGTCACCAGTATGAATACCCATAGGATCAAAGTTTTCCATATTACAGACAATTATGCAGTTATCATCATAATCTCTCATAACCTCATATTCGACTTCTTTCCAATGTCCTAAATATTCCTCGATGAGTACCTGAGAGATCATGCTTTGACCTAATGCTCTACTTACAATTTTCTTAAGTTCACCTTCGTTGTGAGCTACCCCCGATCCTTTTCCACCTAGAGCATAAGCGAGACGAACAATTACTGGATAACCGATTTCTTTGCAAACTTCAATAGCTTCACTGAGAGACATAGCGGATTTACTTTTAGGAATTGGAATAGTCGCCTTCATCATGGATTGTCTAAATAATTCTCTATCTTCAGTATCCTCTATTGTTTTAATTGGAGTTCCCAAAACTTTGACTCCATATTTCTCCAGAATACCTTTCTTAGCAAGTTGAACTCCACAATTAAGCGCTGTTTGTCCCCCAAAACTTAACATAATTGCATCTGGGCATTCTTTTGCAATTACCTCTTCCACAAATTCGGGAGTTACTGGCAAAAGATAGACTTTTCCTGCTAACCTGGGATCCGTTTGGATTGTTGCTATGTTCGGATTAACCAAAATAGTTTCTATTCCTTCTTCACGAAGAGCCTTTAGGCATTGGCTTCCAGAATAATCGAATTCTGCGGCTTCTCCGATTTTTATAGCACCGCTACCTAAAACTATGACTTTTTTTATCCACTTGAACTTTGGCACTTTTAATGCATCTCCACCATTTTTTTGAAACGATCAAACAAATACTCAGTGTCGAATGGTCCTGGAGATGCTTCCGGATGCCATTGCAGTGCAAAAGCAGGTTTGGTTTTATGTTTAACGCCTTCAACTGTTTTATCGTTGGCGTTCATGAACCATTCTTTTAGTCCTGTATTTTTGATTGAATCTCTTTCTACAGTGTAACCATGATTCTGAGTAGTAATATAACATCGTCCTGTTTCCAAATCAAGAGCTGGTTGATTCTGGGATCTATGACCATACTTCAGTTTGTATGTGTCTCCTCCTTCTGCTAATGCTAATATTTGAGTTCCCAGACAAATTCCCATCATCGGTACATTCTTGTCCATCAATTCCTGAACAGATTCAACTGTTTTCGTACACTGCTTGGGATCTCCAGGACCATTGCTTATTATGACACCATATATTGGTTCTTTTACTGTTACTTCTTTCGCTAAATCCCTAGAGTTTGGATCGTGAATTTTTCTGACTTCCTTCAGAAGTTGTGGCAAGTCAGGTTCTTCGTCTAGTTCGCAAACTTTTAAAATCCCAAGAAGTACACCCTTTACTCGAAGTTTTTTAGTGAGTTTTCGAGTATCAATTCCATATATTCCAGGTACATTTTCATCTTTTAACCATTGATCCAGAGTTCTTCTAGATGCCCAATGGAAAGGATTTTTACATAATTCATGAACTACAAAACCTGTTACTTTTATATTTTCAGATTCAAAATATTTGAGAACTCCATTCTCTTTTTCATAGGATGGAACTCCAAAATTTCCCACTAATGGATAAGTGAATGTTAGTATTTGCCCTTTATATGAAGGATCAGTTAATGATTCGGGATAACCAACCATTGAGGTTGAAAAAACTATTTCACCTGAGACTTTTTTTGGTGCTCCGAACCCTAAACCAGTAAAACTGGAACCATCTTCTAGAATTAGCACTGCTTTACCCGTTTCTTGGATTTTTGGTTTATTTTTCATTTTAATTACCTTGTATATTAGTTAGATTTGAAAGTGAATGAAACGTTGAATTTCAGATTTCATCTGAAATTCAGCTTCTTCTAACTTCAATTTTTTTCTTTAAGGCTGGCTTTAGACTTTTTAATTAATTCTCTACGATTTTTTAGCATCCTTTCAACTTCAGTTGGTGCTGGGCCACCTGTTACTTTGTGGCTTTCAACAAATTTTTTGGGGTTTATATGATCTTTTATATCTTCGATTTCAATAGCTAATTTGATTCCCGCAACCTCTTTTGCAGTCCTATTTATGAGTTCAGGTTTCAGTTCAGAAAGTTCAAGATTTTTATCAAGTAAGATTTTAACGACTGCTCCAATGATTTTGTGAGAGCTCCTAAAAGGAACATCATATTTCGTGACTAATACATTAGCTAGTTCTGTTGTTGTTGAATATTTTAGAATTTTTTTATTGAAACTGTTCTTATTTACATTTAGATTTTTGACTAACTCTGAAAGAATAGTAATTGATGTCGATATAATAGCTATAGATTCCCATAGTATAGGTGTGAGTTCTTGAAGATCAAGATTGTAACCTGAAGGTAAAGCTTTCATTATTGTCGCTGAACTGACAAAATTTCCTAATAT
>JARRMB010000053.1:0-12479 GCA_037386325.1 Candidatus Bathyarchaeota archaeon | reverse complement strand
TCTGAGGCATTATGCTACTAGTGAAAGCAAAATTTTCGGGAAGATCTAATATACCAAAATTGGGAGCACTCCAAAGAATAAAATCTTCAGTAATCCTACTGATATTTAGAGCTAATAATGTGAGGTTAGCCAAAGATTCTAGAACGAAATCTCTACTGCCCACAGCATCTATCGAGTTCTCTAATACTCCATAGAATCCAAGCAGCTTTGCTGTACGCTCTCGATTTATTGGAAAGCTTGTGGTTGCTATTGCTCCAGCTCCCATAGGACATAAGTTAATGCGTGGAAAGGTCTCCTCAAGTCGTTTAAGACTCCTTTCTAATGCATCCACATATGAAATAAGTATGTGACCAAAGGTTACAGGTTGAGCTGGATGAAGATGAGTATAACTTGGGACCAATGTCTGTATGTGTTTGAATCCCAATTCGATTAAACTATTCTGTAAAGTAGAAATGATGTTAATTATTTCAAGGATTTCTGTACGTAACCTCATCCTAATTGCTGTTGCAACCTGGTCATTTCGGCTTTTTGCAATATGCAGATTTCCACCAATTTCTGAACCGACTTTACTATTAACTTTCTCTTCAACTGCTAAATGGATATCTTCAAGTTTTTGATTCAATTTAATTTTGGGACCTAAGTCAGCTAATGCTGTTAAAAGTTTGATACCAACTTCGTCATCAATTATTTTTTGTTCAATAAGCATAATTACATGGGCTTGATTAATTTTGATTACATGTTCCAATATTTTATCATCACTTTTTATAGATGCAGTAAACTCTACTACATCCTTTCTTGCAGAGCCTATCCTTCCACCTCGTAACAATTTAGACAATTTTTTCCACCTTAAATTGATTCATGTAAAAGAACAGCCTAAATGGGCTATTCAATCAACATTTATTTTCGTTTTTCAACCTCTCTTTTAGTATGTTAGCTACTTTTGTGGGGAGCCCCCATAGTTCTATGAAGCCTTCAGCATATGCTTGATTAAATGAAGTTTCTACCTCATATGTTGCTAAATTTTTATCATACAGTGACATAGGTGAAGAACGGCCAACTACCCAACAACGTCCTTTAAATAACTTCATTTTCACTTCGCCACAGACTCGTTCTTGAGTTTTGTTAATGAATGCATCCAAAGCTTCCCTAAGTGGATCTATCCACAAACCTGTGTAAACTAACCAAGTCCATTTTTCATCTATCTGTCTCTTAAATTCGAGTTCATGTCTTGTGAGAATCATCTTTTCTAAATCTTTATGTGCTTCAATCAAGACTTCCGCAGCTGGAGATTCATAAATTTCCCTTGATTTGATTCCCACTAACCTATCTTCAATATGGTCAACACGACCGATTCCATGTTTACCTGCTAAAGTGTTCAGTTTTTCTATAATTGCTACCGGTTTCATCTTTTTTTGGTTTAATGCAACTGGGACGCCTGCCTCAAACTGTATACTTATGTATTCTGATTTATTAGGGGCTGACTCTGAGGAATTTGTGAGCTCGAAAATTTCTTCTAATGGTTCTTGCTCTGCATTCTCTAAAGGTCCACATTCTATAGAACGTCCCCACAAATTTTGATCAATGCTATAAGGATCAGATAAAGGAGGGATAGGTATACCTTTTTCTTTGGCATACTTTATTTCAGCCTCCCTACACAATCCCCATTCGCGAACAGGAGCTATTACTTTGAGTTCAGGAGCTAATGCTTTAACAGTAATATCAAATCGAACTTGGTCGTTTCCTTTTCCAGTACACCCGTGGGCTACTGCTATTGCATTCTCTTTTTTGGCAATTTCAACAAGTTTCTTAGCAATCAGGGGGCGCCCTAAAGCTGTAGCAATTGGATATTTTCCTTCGTACAAAGCGTTTGCTTTTATTGCGGGAAAGACATAATTTAAAACAAATTCTTCTGTACCATCTATCGAATAATGTTTTTTAGAACCCAATATCTTTGCTTTATCTGCTATATTTTTTAAATCGGTTTGCTGTCCCAATTCCATTGTAAACGTTACGATGTCTACATTATATTCTTCCTGTAACCATTTTATGAGAACAGAGGTGTCCAGTCCACCTGAATAAGCTAAGATTATCGTATCTTTCATTTTATTTCCCAATTCGTGGTTGATAATTCGAGAAACACTTATATAGATTTTGGTCAATATTTTAATAAAATGGGCAAATGTGACCAAAAATGGTCAATTCAATCTCTAAAACCGTTCAAGGACTCGTTGATGAAGATTTATCATTACAGGATGCTCTGCAAAGGAATTATGCAAATTATAGTGCAATAGCTAGAATGTTTAAACCAAAAATTAAAGATGAAATTGGTGAAGAGGTAAATATAGAAAGCATAATAACTGCTGTAAAACGAGCAAAAGTAAATTATCGAATATTACAAGGAAAAATAACTAAAGTAATTGCAGGTAGCGGTCTAAATATAAGAACTGATATGGCAAAAGTTTCAGTTGAGAAAACAAAAGGAAATTTAGAGAAGATAAGAAAATTATTATCAACTTTTTCAGCTGAATTTCTTCAGGTCTTGGAAGGAAACTCTGTTATTACTTTAATTTCTGACATTAATTCTTTTAATAAAATCATTTCAATATTTGTCAAAAAGGACATCATTGATCAAAAGAAAAATCTATCTACGATTATTATCAAAAGCCCTGATGAAATAACCTCAACACCTGGGTGCGTGCAAGCTTTCTATAATGCTGTTTCAAGACGTCATATAAACATAGAAGAAACAATGAGTTGCTATACCGAAACAATACTAGTGTTAGCTATGGATGACATCAGCAAAACTTTTGCAGCACTTACCGATCTTATAACAGAAGCAAGACAAAAAAATTTTAAGGATGAATTTTAATCAGATTCTAATCCTTAATTATTTTTAATTTGTTATTATTTAAAATTAAATAAAATAAGCTAATTGGCGATTAAATATTTACACCTCTAAAAACCATTATAATTACGATAAAATATATCCGATTGAAATTAACTTGAATAAATCAAAGTTAAGAAGTGACTAATGATGTTTGATACAATAATTCTTGGTTCTGGACCTGCTGGTTTAACAGCATCAATCTATACAAGTAGAGCCGGATTAAAAACTCTGGTTATTGGTGGAGTCATGTGGGGTGGACAATTAATGCTCACTCGGGAGGTAGAAAACTTTCCTGGATTTGAAAATGGAATCCTTGGTCCAGATCTTATGGTTTCAATTCGCAATCAAGCTGAACGTTGTGGTGCAAAATTAATTTTTGAAAATGCTACATCTGTAGATTTTAGTTCCAGACCGTTCAAAGTAAATGTGGGCGATACGATTTACAAATCCAAGACAGTCATTATAGCAACTGGAGCTTCAGCTAAATGGTTAGGTCTAAAGAGTGAATTAAGATTAAGAGGCAGGGGTGTAACAGTTTGTGCGACATGTGATGGCCCTTTTTTCAAAAATAAGAATGTGATTGTTGTTGGTGGGGGAGATACTGCAATGGAAGAGGCTTTATTTCTATCTAAGATTGTAGCAGATGTAAAAGTTATTCATAGAAGAGATAAGTTACGAGCTTGTAACTACCTCCAAGAAAAGGCATTTAATGATCCCAAAATTTCTTTTGTTTGGAGTTCAAAAGTCACAGAAATCCTTGGTAAAGAAAAAGTGGAAGGTGTGAAACTTCTAAATACTGTTTCAGGAAAAGAATCTATATTTAATTGCGATGCAGTTTTCTTGGCGATTGGTTATACGCCTAATACTGATATATTTAAAGATCAAATTAAACTTGATCAGAAAGGTTACATATTAGTCAATGAAGAATCAGCAACTAATATTGACGGTGTCTTTGCTGCTGGTGATGTGGCAGATAACCGCTATCGACAGGCTGTAGCAGCTGTTGGATCTGGATGTAGAGCAGCACTTGATGCAGAAAAATATTTGTTAAAAACCTAACTTATTGCGATAGTTCCATAATTTGTTTAGCAAAAATTGTTTGTTTTCACCAAGTCTAAGAAAGCTTTTTCACTAGATAGTTCAATAACTTGAGATGTTCCCTTTTCACATCTTTGGGCTCAAGGAAAGAATACATTTTTTTCTTCGGTAACTTTGATTCCGGTTGATATTGGAAATTATCCCTTTACCACAATCAAACCTAATCGCGGTATAGGTTATTTGCGTACTCCTTGTGTTCATCCCGAGTTTAATATTGAAGATGATCCAAAAAATTCTTTGTGTCTGAATGGGGTAAGATTAGTCCCAGTTGAATTGATAGATGTAGCTGGGTTAGTTCCTGGAGCTTGGGAGGGAAGAGGACTAGGAAATCAATTTTTGGATGAAATTAGAAAAGCAGATGCGCTTATTCATGTAGTTGATGTTTCAGGATCGACTGACTGTGAAGGAAAAATATGTAGACCTGGGGAGAATGACCCATTAGAAGATGTAAAATTTCTTGATAATGAAATCATCATGTGGATGAACCAAATATTAAAAAAAGATTGGTCTAAAATGGCTAGAACAGCAGAATCAGGTAAGGAAGACTTAATTTCTCTTCTTGAATCTAGATTAAGTGGATTGGCAATTAAACGATATCACATAATTGAAAGTTTAAGAAAAACTGACCTTAATTTAGATAAACCTGAACATTGGACCGATGATGATATTTTTAAATTTTTAAGAATTCTTAGAACTGTTTCTAAGCCAACATTGATTGCCGCTAACAAGATTGATCTTCCATATGCGGAAGAAAACATTGAGCGCCTTAAAGAAAGTGGATATGAAGTAGTTCCTTGTAGTGCAGAAGCAGAGTTAGCTCTAAGAAGAGCTGGAGAAAAAGGCTTAATTAACTATACACCAGGAGATTGCAAGTTAACTTTAAAAAATTCTGAAAAACTCACTGTTGCTCAAAAAAGAGCTTTGAATCTTATTCAGGAACAAATTCTTTATAAATTTGGATCTACCGGGATTCAGAAAGCAATCAATACCGCTTTTCTTCAACTTCTACAGATGATTACAGTTTATCCCGTAGAAGATAGTGAGCATCTTAGTGATCACCGGGGACGTGTTCTTCCAGATGTTTATCTTGTTCCGTATGGGACTACTGCAAGACAACTTGCATATGTTATTCATTCAGAATTGGGAGATAGTTTTATTCATGCGATTGACATCCGAGGAAAAAATAGAATTGGAGAAGATTATATTTTAAAGGATAGAGATGTAATCTCTATTATTAGTGCAAAGAAAAGAGGTTAATTTATTTACCAAAACGGCGTTTTCGTCTCTGATATGTTCTGACCGCACGTAAAAGGTCTATTTTTCTAAAATCTGGCCAGTTCACATCAACAAAGCATAGTTCGCTATATGCCGATTGCCACGAGAGAAATCCACTAAGTCTTTCTTCTCCTGATGTTCGAATAATAAGATCAGCATCTTGTCTATCCATGTGAGCGGTCTAATGCTATATTCAAGAATCTTTCATCATACATATTAGTGGTTTCTTCAACTTGTTGAACTAATTCTTGAGTTGAAGAAGGTAGAAGATCTATTCTTCCAATTGCTTTAACACGAATTCTATTTTCATGAATTCTCTCATTTTCTAGAATTGAACTTAGTTTTTCCTCAATTAGCTTCATGATAGCTTCCACTTCTTTTTGGGGGCGATTGAAATTCTCAGTTGAAAATGCATATAAAGTAATGATTTTTACATCAAGTTCTAGACACCAATCCATCAAATCGTCCATTTTATCTGCACCGTGGCGATGTCCTATCCATGGAATCAGAGCCTTGTGAGCTGCCCATCTGCGGTTGCCATCAAGTATAATCGCTACATGTTCTGGTCTTGTTCCCTTGCCTAACTGGAATAATAGCCACTTTTCATACAATTTGTAAATTCCAAGCAGAGATAGAAAACCTTCAAGCATAATGTTTACCACAAAGCACTAGGCAGTTATTAATTTCTTACTTACCTTTTTGTTTAGTTTTAATTCTTATTATCTAAATCTGGCGTATATAGAATTGATTTTCTATAATAAGGTTTTTAGTTTTTGCGGTTAGGTTTTAAAAAAATTAATCAAATCTATTTTTTCTAATATTTTTTTAACTTTCTTCAAGATCTTCTAAAGAATCTTCTGCCCCCTTCGAGAATCCACTGTATCTTCTGCGTAATAGTAATACAGTGAAAAATGCTGATAACACTACGGGTATACCTCCAACAATGGCAATAGCCAAGGTGCCATATGGAGTTGTTCTTGGACTGATTAGAATCTTTGATGCTTCGACAAAAATGACTGATGTCCAACCTACTGCAACAACAATAACAATTGTGCGCCATAAGCGAAAATCTCGCTCAAAGAACCAACGAATCGCTCTTCCACTAAGAATTACACAAATCCCAATTCCTATGAGATATGTTGAAGCATACATAAATTCACCACCTAATCTTGGAATTTCACCCAATGGATCAGCCACATTATTGGCAGCTTCATATGCTGCTGTAGCACCCAAATATCCTCCAATAAGTATAACTAAAATTCCTGCTATTGCTGAAAATCCTGCTATCTGGACTGTAAAGGGAGGAGGAGAATATTCTTTTATCCACTTGATAAAATTATTTGCTGCCCTATCTAATCTAAATCCTCGCAAAACAAGAAATGCACCAGCGATAACACCCAAAGCTGGTATAGCGAAGTCCAAGAGATTCATAAATGCCAAGATACCTAATACAATGAAGAGAATTCCAGGTAAACCCAAGATTGTCCGAGAATAACGAGGATTCTCTATAAGAACTTTCATGTAACGTGTAAATAATGCTGCTGTTTCTTCGATATTTTTGCTATGTTGTATGACTATTCTTCTAACCGATGTGACAGGAACCCTTGATTCAATTAAAGGTAGAACCATTTCATCTGTATAACCGTCAGTCACTAGTATCACATCAGTTGCCTGAAAAACTTTTAGAACTTCAGTAAGTTCTGCTACCAATTGCCTATCTGCTTCGACTCCTTCCAAATCCGAACCTGCTATTGTTGCAACTTCATGCTCTTCCTGTCCTTTTGTATTCTTTTTTAGGTTATCATAAATTCGGACAGCTTCAAACATGGCATTAGCATCAGCTTCTTCTGGATCTCGAAGGGCTAGACTGGCTGCAGAGTTTACATTTTCTTTTCTTCCAATTACAGGAGTGTTTATACCTGCTTTCATGCCAAGATCGTCATCCCTATCGACACATAGAACCAGAATACGTTCTACTTTGGATGATGTCGGCATCAATGCTCTCCTTATGTTACCTTCTTATTAAGAGGCACAAATTAATCTTATCTTTATTTTTTCTATTCAATATTTTAATAATTTCTTTCCCAACATTATCTAAATTAGATCAAACCTTTTTCAGCCAGAACCTGAAATTCTTCCCAAACAAGTTTCTCCCCCCGTTTCAGTTTCATTAACGCCCTTTCCTCAAGTTCTTTCTTGAGTTCTGTTTGACGTTCAGCTAATTTTTTATCAGCATTTTCTTTCAATTCGTTTTCAATTTCTTTTATCTTTTCTATTAATTCCACACATTTCTGATGACGTTGTTGAGCTTGTTGTTTGGCTTCAACATATTTTTGATGTGTAGAATCAGCTTCAACCTGAAGTTCGCGAGCATTATCCAATATTGAAATCATTTGTGAATGAAATTTTTGGCTCTGCTCAGCTATTTCCGCCAACTTTTCATGAATTGTCCTAGCTTCGTTTCCAAAACTTCTTTGTTCTGTTTTTAGGACAAAAAGTCTATCTCTAACTTTTTGTATTTGTTTTTGAGTAACTAGCTGTGTTTCGAGCTGTCGAACTTGATTGACTAACTCTTGTTCTTCCTTTAGGGGAAGTGAGTTGGTTTGAATTGTCCAATCTATCTTTTTTATCTCTTTCTCTACTTGTCGTAAATTTCCTTCAGGTTTATTTTCATTTAGTTCATAAAGTTTATTTTCTAGTTCCGAAATTTTTTCGTATTTTTCATTATTTTTATTTCTTAATTGATCACGTAAGTTTTTTAATTCTTGAACTTGTTTATTCAAATTGTCACGTTTTTCTTTTAATATAGAAGCATCTTTTCTAAGATCTTTAACTTTTTCATGTAGGGCATTTCTTTTATCAGCCCACTTTTTTGCTTGTAAATTTAAATTATTTCTTTCTTCCTTAAGCAGAATTAGTTCTTGGTTTAGATCCTCGATTTGATTATTAGTATGTTCCTGTATTTTCTTCACTTCCAATTCCAAGTTTAGATTATTATTCACTAAAGGTCTAATCTTTAATTGGGGATGGAACAAGATGTGATAACTAAAATAAGAGGTTTATTCCAATATGATTCTTGCATCAACAGTTTTTGCTCCATTTGTATATACCATTACTGGATTTAAGTCAAGTTCTTGGATATTTTGGTTATCCATTATTAATCTTGATGTATTTAGTAAGATTTCTATTATTGCATCTACATCTCGTGGTGATTGTCCACGATAACCCTTGAGAATTGGATAAGCTTTTATTTCGGTAATCATCTCTTGAGCATCTTCTTTAGTAATTGGAGCAATTCGAAATGAAACATCTTTCATTACTTCTACAAATGTTCCGCCAAGACCAAACATTATTGTTGGTCCAAATTGGGGATCTTTAATCCCTCCAATTATAACTTCTGTTGAAGAAGGTACCATTTCCTGTATTAATACTCCTTCAATTTTTGCAGTTGGTTTATGGATTTTCACTGTTCCTATAATTTGGTTATAAGCATGTCTAACTTCCTCTTTATTATTGATGTCAAGAACCACTCCCCCTACATCAATTTTGTGAAGAACATCTGGAGAAATAATTTTAAGAACAACTGGATACCCTATTTCGTTGGAATAATCAACTGCTTCATCAGCCGATTTTGCTATTCGCATTTTAGTTATTGGTATTCCATACTCTTTACAAACGGTTTTTGCTTCTTGTTCTAATAGGAAGCTTCGTCCTTGGGATTTGACTTTTTCGAATATTTTGATTACTTTTGCCGACAAATTCAACAACCTTTTTTGGCTGCAGTCATTTTAGGTAAGTTTTTTCCCCTTTCTAACTCTTTCGCCTATATTATCAATAAATTCTATAATTTGATTTAGTTTTTGTTTTACTGATTTCAGAAGACAATCTGCTTAATAATTTATTAGTATCAGACATCTAATTGAATTGATTGAATGGGATTAGGAAAGCAATAAATTACGTGTGACTAAAAAGGTTATTCATAATCTCTTAGACGGTGATTTCCAACGAAATACAAGGACACTCTGCTATTATTGGCTATTTTTTTCTTTGCATTCCTATTTAGAGTAGCAGTTATTCTTCATAATGAATATCCCCCTAGTTCTGATATTGGACTACACGGAAGTATCATTAACTTAATTCTCGACCAAGAGACTCTTCCTATTTGGAATCCTTACCATATGGGTGGTCAACTTCTTCCAACACCTCCAGGATTCCACTTTTTTGTTTCTATTTTAATCCTTTTTTCAGGAATTCCCCTACTTTATGCCCAGGTTCTTACAGCAGCATTTTTCAGTTCATTTACAGTCTTTCCTGCATATCTTGTTTCCAAAAGAATTTGGGGAAAAAATATTGCAGGAATTTTAGCATCATTTTTCGCAGCAATTTCAGCTTTAAGTCTTGAAATGATAAGTTGGGGTGGCTACACCAATATTGTTTCTCTGGGATTGATTGTTACGATAATGTATCTATTTCTAAGAGACATCAAACAATCAAATATTTTTAACCTAATACTGGGAACAATACTCTTTGGAAGTCTAATATTAACTCATACCTTCAGTCTCTTTATTCTTTTTCCAGTTCTGATTTTATATTTTATTTTCTTATTATTTGGAAAAGCTTGGAAGCTAAAAAATATTGATTTCATAAAAAAATTTCGTTTTTTTGTGGTTTCCGGATTATTGGGAATTTTGATAATTTCCCCATGGTTGCTGAGAGTTTTTAGTTTTTATCTTGGTGCTTCCACTGAAGGATCATTCTTAGGAGGAGTTCCTGATAATAGAAATTTGATTCTTGCAAATCGTACTGTGGATAGTACAATTTTGGGTTTGTTTATTTCACTTATTCCCGCATTTTTCCTTTTTAAAACTTTCAGAAAAAAGTATTCTGATAGTATTAGTTTGCTTCTTGTATCATGGTTTGTTGTACCATTAACTTTGACTCATGCCTATGTTTTTGGAGTATTTGTGGACTATTCGAGATTTATGTATTTTATTGATTTTCCAGGAATTATCATTATATCCGGAGGTTTATTTTACCTTTTCAATTATTCATCAAATCTACGTATTAAATTTCCTAAGGTCAAAAGTAAACAACTTAAAAAAATGATTTTAGTTTCAGTTTTTACATTAATTTTCATTATTTTTATTTTAGTTACTCCGTGGGCTATTCTTCCTAACGATGCTCAGGAAAGAGCCGACTTTTACACAACAATACAACAACCTGAATATACAACAATCGAATGGATCAGAAATAAAACACCTGAAAAGTCGACTGTACTTGTTGCTGACCACCTTTATGGATGGTGGCTTTCAGGAATCAGCAAACGGGCTACTCTTAGTGCAGCTGGTTTGGAATTCCTCTTGTATGCTCAGGAGATGGAGGTTGCTAGAGATGCCCAATTTCTTCTTGATACAGATTATTACTTGAAGAATGGTATGGTTCAAATTAGGGAGGATGGACCATATCTATCAAGACATAATCCCCTTTTTAGTATAGAAACTTCAAGTGGAGAAGCCATTCCAGTTTTTTATTTCAAAGATAATGAAACCCTATTCGAGTATGAAACTGTTACATATAAGGCTGTAACTACTGGAATAACTGAAAATAAAATTATAACAATTCCAAACAAAGTTAATGAAACTGGAACTTTGGCTTTATCTGAAATGAAAGTTATTGAAACCTCTATTACTACAGATGAAAAATTAAATCTTACAGCGATGAATATAACTCGCGAAAACACTTTTTTTACTGTTAAAAAAATATTGCTTCTTTATCAGGGAATAAGATCAGTCGATTTATCCTATGAAATAACTGCCAAAAATAATACAAACTTATCAACAGCTAAATTTAGAATTTATGTTCCGTCTTTTGCAAATTTGACCCGAATAAATACGTCATCATTATCAATACTTAGATATTATAATCCTTATACGAAAGTAGCTGGATATATAACTACTAAGAATGCATCAAATACTTTGAAAAATGTTGCAAACTTTGCTGAAATTCAATATAAAATGTCGAACGAAAATTTTAATGAATTTAATATAAATTTTCAAATTGAAATTTTTGACAATACAAATTGGACCAAAGAAGACTTAAGTGTTTTTCAAAAAAAATATGATGTCACTCATATAATTTGTAGGGATCCCAGAGTTTATTCAAAGTTCTCTCAAGATCCATTACTTCAGTTCGTATTTAACAGTGGAAAAGTCGCTGTTTTTCAAGTAAGAAAATAAGTTTTATTCTCTGCATTTAATTGCTGATTTTTGTATTAACCCTGGCAATGTTTTCGACTATTTCCTGCAATTCGCTTAATGTTATGTGTTTTATTGGATCCAACAACCTTGCTACCTTTTTAATATTATTTCTTCGCTGAATTTAGTTCCATGGATTAGAACAAACTGTTCGAATCCTTGAACAGTCTATTTTTTGATTTTTTTGTGGTTTAATTTTGTTTTTTTGATAACTTTAGAAGGATTTTGGAAACCAATCTTTTTCTTTTCAGATTTATTTGTAATATACCTGTTTCCATACAATCTAGACAAATGTTGAATTCAGAGGTTATGTTATCATGGAAAACAAATTTACATGGGTATACTGCTTTCACTTCATCACCACAACAATCGCAAAATAGATGTTTCATATTACATGGGTATACTGCTTTCACTTCATCACCACAACAATCGCAAAATAGATGTTTCATAACTCTAACCTTAAGAAGTAAGATAAGCTAAAAAGCTTAAAAGGTAAGTTTCTGCTCTTATCATATTAATAACTTCGGAGTATTATTAAATTTGATCTAATGTTTAATGTAACTTGGCAACAAACTTTTTTATATCACTCTTTTTTGAAAAATTTTATTTATCAAAAAACATTGATCCGCATGACTTTAAACCCAGAAAACATGAAAATAGAAATTGAACCGGGTGAAACTGGATGTTTTTATATTTTAAATCAGTAATTTTATATTCAATACTTCCTGCCGAATTGGAGGATAATTAGTGCAAAAAGTAAAGTTATCTACTGTTGAACTTTTTTTCGTTCTAATTGCTACTATTATTCTCTTCATTGTTACGATTCAGCAGTTATCTACTGCTGGGATTCTTCCAGGGAACGATCCTGCAGTCCATTTGGCAAAAGCAAGAATCATTATAATGGACGAAAAAGTTAGTTATAGTGAGATTGCTTGGTATCCTCCACTTTTTCATACAATTCTAGC
>JARRMB010000052.1:0-6886 GCA_037386325.1 Candidatus Bathyarchaeota archaeon | reverse complement strand
TGCTTTGGCTCCTCCAACTCCTTTGGCACTTCCTAGAACTCCGAACCGCCCAAGAACTGTTACCAAAATAAGGAACATAAGCATCATTCCTGCAGGAAGAAATGTTATGCTACCTATAGACACAAAATTATCTATCATAAATTTGCCAAAATCACCATTATTAACAGTTTGGAGAGGCTCTCCAAAAGCAGTTAAATCATTAACATCCCAAGCAACTTTTTCTTGCCAAAGATAATAAAAACCTGCAAACATGAAGATAGAAGCAACTATAATCATAAGATAAATTATGGCTTTAACTCCAAGTCTCTGAAGAAACAATTTCTTTTCTTCTTTCAGCTTCTGTTTCAGAAGAATCCTTTTTCCTTCACCCGGTGGATGACAAGAGATTTTTGGTTCACTTGGAATTATATCATTTTGCCAACAGACCACATCTTGAAGCTGAATATCCTCTTTTTTGTAAAGTTCAGTTAGATGAACAGAGAGAGCCCTTCCGATCAATGATTTACCTGTTCCCGGGTCTCCTAATAAAAGCAGGTATGGTCCTGGAGGAGCAGTTTTAGTGACATGAGGTTTCTCCTTATTTGGATCTTTCCATGCTCCATACCAATTCTCTTCTTTAAGATTTTTGAGTTTATGGACCCACTCTTGTAAGCATAGATAACATTCTTTGAGAGCTCGTTCTTGTCCAATAACCCACTCAAGAAGATTGTTAGAAACAGGATAGTCTTTAGTTGATTTGAAATTTTTCCAATTCCATTTCTTGTTGCCAATAAGTTCTTCATCTTCACCGAAATAATTCAAATTATACCCTCATGATTTTTTATTAATCTGGACTTATGCACCTGCTCATCAAAGCTTGTGACTTTGATTCAAGAAAGAGTTCTCTTAAGATAAAGCCATATTTCGTAGCCAGTAACATTACAAAAACGGAATAAATCCTCTCCTCCTTTTTGGGAGTAAGCATCAATATTATCTGATAAATTATTCTATTCGTTCGATTTCTTATTGAATAAAATATTCAATCTAAAAACCGATCAAGAAGAACTTATTAATAGTAACTTTAGAAAAAGAATACTCAAAGGTTTGGAATGATGATACAATGAGAGATAATATTGCAGTAATAGGTTCTGGAGTGATTGGTGGAGCAATAATTAGGAGTCTGCTAAAATCGGGTTATGACTGCAGAATTACTGCTTCCGATATAGAGTTAGAAAGAATTAGGGAACTAAAAGAGTTAGGAGTTACTGTAACGTCAGATAATAAGAAAGCTGCAAAAGAATCGAACATTATCTTTGTTTGTGTTAAACCCAACTTTTTGAGCGATGTTTTAAAGGAAATAAGTCAAGAAATTAACGGAAAATTAGTGATCTCATCAGCAGCAGCCGTAACTATCAGTTTTTGTAAACGAATTGTACCCCATGCAAAATTTGTTAGAATTATGCCAAATGTTGCAATTATAGTTCAAGAATCTTTTACTGCCTATTGTTGCAGTCAGGATGTTACCTCCCACGAAAAAGAAAGGGTCAACTCTCTCTTGAGTTTGATGGGAATTCAAATGGAGATAGAAGAGAAGTTTATGGATGCCATCACTGCAGTAAGTGGAAGTGGCCCAGGATATATTTCTATAATAATTGAAGCTCTTACCTATGCCGGGTTAAAAGTAGGTTTACCGCGAAAATTAGCCTCATATAGCGCTGCTCAAGCAGTTCTTGGAACTGCAAAACTTATTCTAGAGACTGGACAAACTGCCGCTCAGATTCGTGATAACGTGACAACTCCAGGAGGAACTACAATTGAAGCTATTTATGAAGTTGAAGGGAGCCAGATACGACAAGCTTTGATGAAAGCAGTAGAAGTAGCAACAAAAAAGAGTAATGAAATTAGAAAACAATGGGAATGAACAATAGATATTTAATTAAAACATAAATCTAGTAATTCATAATTCTATTTTTATGTCAAAAGAGAAGATTATTGTTCTAATGGGGTCCCCTAGAGACCTACAATTTGCAGCTAAAATCAAAGATTTCATAAAAAAAGAAAAATTTTCGGTAATAACCATTTTCAATGTTGCATCTGCTCATAGAACCCCTGATAAACTACTAAATGATCTACAAGAATATGAAGCAAAAAACAAAAGTATAGTCTATATCACTGTTGCTGGTTTATCAGATGCTTTGTCCGGTGTGGTTGCTGGTTTCACTCGTTTTCCTGTTATCGCTTGTCCTCCAGATTCTGAAAAATATGGTGCAATGAAAATTTTTTCTTCTACAGCAATGCCTAAAGGTATACCCGTTGCTTATATTGCTAATCCAGAAAATGCTGCTTTGACAGCTATACGAATATTTGCATTAGAAAATTCTGTGCTTCAAGAGCAACTTAAGAAATTTAAACAAAAAATGACAAAATCTGTGTACGACGGAGCTGAAGAAGTCAGAAAAATTACTCGAAAAAAAGATATTAATCGATTGACCGTCTAAATCATTCATTTTATTATTCTTATTTTGTAATCTTTAGATTCTTTAATCAGTTTGAGAAGTGTTAACAAATCGATGGTAATAGTTAAATGTAACAGATCCATTTATCTGCTTCTAACAAATTTAAGGGTCATTTCACAATGATACAGAAGCTAATATCAGATCCTTTCGATGCTTCATTGTTTTTTTATTTACCCTATGTATCCATTTGTTGTTCATCATTTAATTTAAATTATTTTCAATATTCTAAGAATAGCACATTTATTCACAGATAAAATAAATCAAAAATGAATGAAAATATTACGAAGGTGGCTTAAATGGCAAGCGAAATTGAAGTCGGAACTAAATACGTTCCAGATATGGCCAAACAAGAGATTGAGGAACTACGAAAATCAATAAAAGATTCATCAATCAGCATAATAAACGATAATCTTGCACGAATGAAGAAAACATGGAAAAATCGACCAAAAGGCATGGAATATTTTGATGAAATTTCAAACTTTTTTGGTCGAAGAGAAAAAGAAGTTCGTGAACAAAAAAATGCAGGAAAAAAGGTTATCGGTTACACATGTATGTTTGCACCTGTAGAATTGATATTGGCAGCAGGTGCTATTCCGGTTCGTGTTGGTTCTGGGTGGTATGATGCGGCAAAACTGGGAGATAGAATAATGCCCGTTGAAGTTTGTCCAGTAATAAGATCAACAATCGGTGCAAAGATGATTAATTTATCACCTTTTATTGAACTTAGTGATGCAATAATAAACCCTCTAACATGTGATGGAAAAACAAAGCTTTGTGAAATATTATCTGATTACAAAACTATGTGGCGTATGACTCCGCCTCGAGTTAAAGATGATCCGCATGCTTTAACACTTTGGAAAGAGGAGCTTATGATAATAAAAAGAAAAATCGAGGCACTTACTGGAAATAAAATTACACGGAAAAAACTAAGAGAATCAATAGAGATTATGCAGAAAGCCACAAAAGCATTTCGACGATTGCAAGAATTAAGAAAAGGTCCTCCTGTAATTATGGGAAGAGATGCTATGTTAGTGAATCAAACAAGCCTTTGGGATGACATTAAAAGATGGACAGAAAAAGTTAACGAACTTTGTGATGAACTTGAAAAAAGGGTTGAACAAAAAGAATATGCTTGTTATCCTGAAACTCCAAGAGTACTAGTAACTGGTACTCCCATGTTATGGCCTGATAGTTGGAAGGTTCCCAATTTAATAGAAGAATCCAATCCACAAGGAATATTGGCTGTTGATGAGCTTTGCACAAGTGATAGAATTCTTTTTGATCCTGTGGGAGTAGATGAATGGACAATGAATGATATGCTTGATGCCATCAGCGAAAGATATCTGATGGCATGCACATGTCCTTGTTTTACCTCAGAACATGGAAACGAAGATAGAGTAAATTGGATTATGGACAGAATCAAAGAATACAAAATTGATGGAGTAATTTATTATGTGGTTAGAGGGTGCATCCTATACGCCATGGAGTATGCAAGAATTAAGAAAGTTCTCGACAGGATGAATATACCAGTATATTATCTTGATACCGAATATACGCGTGAAGATGTGGGACAAATGAAAACGCGAGTTGAAGCATTTCTAGAGATGCTTGAAGCAAGAATCGACATCTGAGGGAACAAATAATGATTTCTGCTGGAATAGACATGGGCACCCAAAGAGTCAAAGTCGTCATTTTAAAAGACAATCAAATAATTTCCAAAAATCAAAATTTTTCAGGATTCGAACCTACTAAAGTTGCTGAGCAGACATTTGAAGAGGCGTTAGTATCTGCTAAGTTATCACGTGAAGATGTAAAACACATTACTGCGACCGGCGCAGGTGTAGGAATGGTTAATTTTTCAAATAGTACTATCAGTATGATGGGCGCTGATGCTAGAGCAGGAGCATACTTCTTTTCATCAGCTAAAACTGTGATTGATGTTGGGGCTGAGGATGCGCGAGCAGTAAAATGCGATGAAAAAGGAAGAATGTTAGATTTTATAGTAAATGCCCGATGCGCAGCTGGGGCCGGGACATTCATTGAAGCGATGGCCAGAGCTCTTGAAGTTAAAATGGAAGATATGGGGCCTCTTTCCTTGAAAGCCGAACGTGCAAGTCCTATAAACGCTAGTTGTGTCATTTTTGCAGAATCAGATGTGGTTTCTTTAATTCATAGAGAAGAACCGAAAACAGAAATCGCTCGAGCTATTTTTGATGCGATGGCTGAACGAGTTGCATCTATGGTGCGAAGATTGGGGATATCTCCAGATATTGTACTTATCGGTGGGGTAGCTAAAGATGCAGGCTTCGTTGATTCTCTAAAAAGAAGATTAGGAATGGATTTACTAATTCCTGAAGAACCAATTTATGCTGGTGCAGTAGGAGCTGCCCTGATTGCTGCAAGAAGAGCTGAACGGAGACAATAGGATAATGGAAAAAAACAAGGAAAAAATGGAGTATTGGAGATGGCTAGAATATCAACGGATAATGCCAGGAAAAGATTGGAAAAACGCAGAAATAGTTACCGCTGGTGTTGATGTTGGTTCAGTTGGCTCAAAAGCAGTAATTATGATAGATGGAGAAATATATTCGTGGAGTGTAATGCGTACAGGTTCAAATAGCTCTGATAGTGCAAAGAAAGCACTTGGATGGGCAATGGAAAATACTGGATTAACATTAAATGATTTCAATTATATTGTTGGGACAGGTTATGGAAGAGTAAATGTACCTATGGCAAATAGAGCTATAACGGAAATTGCATGTCATGCTAAAGGTGCAAATTATATTTGGGGTCCAACGGTGAAAACTGTATTAGATGTAGGTGGTCAAGATGTTAAAGCTATACGTTGCGATGAAACTGGAAAAGTTGTTTCTTTTTTGATGAATGACAAATGTGCAGCAGGTACGGGACGAGGGATGGAAATTATTGCTGATTTATTAAAGATACCTATTGAAGATGTTGGGAAAGTATCTTTGAGTGTAACAGAAGAACCTGAGCCTGTAAGCAGTACTTGTGTTGTTTTTGCTAAAACAGAAGCTGTTGGATTGCTAAGGAAAGGATGGCCAAAAGAAAAAGTCTTAGCAGCATATATTCGAGCCATGGCTATTCGAATGAGTGAACTCATTGAGAAAGTTGGCTGCGAAAAAGATTTTGTAATAACTGGTGGTCAATCAAAAAACATTGGATTAGTTAAACGTGTCGAAAATATCCTTAATATTAAACGTCTTCCAGTTCCAAATTTAGATGAAACTGGGCGTGATCCTGCTTCGGCGGGTGCAATAGGGGCAGCTTTGTTTGCAAAGGCATTATATGAAAAGTCTCTCAAACGCTGAGAGGGTGAAACATATTATAACTTATTATGGATATACAGATGGATCGGGAGAATATTATTTAGTTAGTAAAAGTTTGTAAAAAAAGAGCAATAACTAGTATATGGAAACCAAAATAAGATACTTTTTGTATCCTTGTTTTATTGATAATAACTCATTTTTCTTTTGAAATAAATTTTTGTTACTTCTTGATAATCAGATTTTCATAGAAATTATTAGCTTCTTGGGGGTCTTTTTTGTGCATATCGATATCGTCTGGGTTTTCCCTCTCGGGTAAGTAACCCGTCCTTCATTAGGTCCACTAATGCATGTGCAACTGCTGTTCGATCATAATGAAATCCTCTGCGTGCCATTTCGCTGTGAACTTCTCCTAATCCGTGAGGATTTGCAAACCATCCTTCTGACCATAGTTGATGTATTAGACTTTTACAAGTCTCTGCTCTTGGAGGGGGAAGAGGTCGTTCAGGTATGATTAACGTCTCTTTTGAATATGCTGTAACTGTTCCCAGGATTTTTTTAACCGCTTCTTCAAGTTGTTCTTGTTGGCATTCGATTTCAAATTCTAGATTTCCTACTTTCATTTTTAGTTTAATTGGAGGATCTTTATTTTCTGACATACTGTTCCCTTATTGTATATTGAATTGTGCATCTTGTTCATGCACAACATTTAAATATTGCACCAGCTAAACCACTTCCATATTGGTGAATCTTATTGTTCGAACAATTGAATTATACAACAACACCAACATATAACTTTCCATCATCAATAGAACACTTACAACTTCCCTCTACATTTCTGGAATTAAGCCAAAGTTCAATGAAAAATATTGAAAGTGGTTATCTGAAACCGGACCAAAACCTCACAAAACCTTTCTCAACAGATCATACCATGAAAATAAAAACGACTAGTAAAATTAAACAAAGGATAAAGACAATTCCACTAGTCAAAAGTCAAGAAGAAACACCAGTAGTTGGTGTCGATGTTTCAAGTATACATATTGGGGAGACAGCATCAGGGCATCTTTACGCAATTCGAGGAGCAATAGTCTGGAAAGTTAAAAA
>JARRMB010000051.1:0-6033 GCA_037386325.1 Candidatus Bathyarchaeota archaeon | reverse complement strand
ATTTGTTCTTTAAAATCTTCATTCAAGATTTTCCTTTTCCTAATAGAATATTATGAATGGATATTTTGTTTATTATATTTGCTTAATTTTTGAATTATTGATATCAACACATCATTATTTATTATTATAAATTTTGAATGCAGATAACATAACCCACATTGTTACTGCTACAGCAGAGATAGTTTCGGGAATAGCAATTCCAGAACTGTAGATGTTTAATCCGTATGCTATCCATGAAATTGCACCAATAACAAGAGCTAACAATGCTATAATTGAACGCTTTTCAATATAATATACCATGGAAGCGATTCCTATTGAGACAAAGAAAAGTATTGAGACTTGAGTATGTAGCCAATTGTAAACTTCATCGAAAGTTCCAACTAGCTGAAGTGATAATCCGGAAAGCATCAGAAAAATACTTGTGTATTTGTTATATTTTCTAAATACTGTTATAGAATATAATATTATTAAAAATCCTCCAAATAGCAAACCAAAATTAAAAATTGGTGCAACTTCACTGGAAACAGATTGACCAAGATCACTAAGTGCATTTATTTCCCAACTAAACCAAGGCACCAAACCTATTGATAATACTACAAAGAGGATTGCAACTAAAGGTCCAAGTAATCCTAACAACGCAAGTTTTTGATCACTCATTCTTTTGCACAACCTCTTACTATTTATTTTGTACTCTTTATTTAATTAGTGGATGAGAACTTTCATGTCAGGAGCAGAGACTCTAATTCCTTTTATTAGAGATAAAGGAAAATGTGATCAACCTACAATTATTGTAGATAGCAGAGAAGCTAAAACAGCGCCAAAAATTGTTAAAGGTCTTCAAGAAAAAGGTGCTGAAATTAGTATAAGATTTCTTGAAAAAGGAGATTATGTGATTTCAAATCTTTGTGCTTTTGAAAGAAAAACAGTTAACGATTTTGTTTATACTCTTACTCGTAGATATCTTTTTGATCAAATATTCTCGTTACAAGAATGCTATGAGAAACCATTTATTTTAATAGAAGGTTATTTGCCGATTATTTTCAAATATAGTAAGATTCAACCTGCTTCTGTATGGGGTGCAATGTTTTCATTAGCTAAACAAGGAATCAATTTAATTCACACAAATAGTTATAAAGAAACTGCTGATTTTCTTTACACAGCTGCAAAACAAGAGCAAATTGTCGAAAAGAGATCCCCGGTTGTTCATCCAGTTAAGAAAAATGACTGTTTGGGTGATTCTCAATTATTTTTTATGGCCAGTCTACCAAATATAGGTAGAGAAAAAGCTGTTTCAATTCTAAATTCTTACCAAAATCCACTTAATGCTCTTAATAATGTAGATCGATGGCAAAAAGATATTCATGGTTTAGGACCAAAAATAACTAAAAAAGTAAAAGACGTGCTCCACAAAACATATGATGAATCTGAAAAAATCTGAACAATGAAAACCTGGAAGTTTTATACTGATTTGTACATCGATTATAATTTAAGTGAGATGACCAACGGTTAATTTAAGAGGTAAAAGATTTTGAACACTTCTGAAAAACCTGATTTTGATCATATTTTTAGAGCTTACGACATACGAGGAATTTTTGGAGAAGACCTAACAGAAGAAGTTGCAACGAAAATAGGAGTTGCTTTTGCAAAATTTTTAGAAGGAAAAACGGTTGTTGTAGGGCGAGATGTTCGAATTAGTGGAGAAAAACTCAGAGATTCATTGGTTTCTGGACTTGTTTCTGAATGTGACGTAACTGATGTAGGTGTTGTTCCTACGCCTCTTCTTTATTTTGCTGCAAACAAATTAAGAAAAGATGCTGGAATTATGGTTACTGCTTCACATAATCCACCTCAATGGAATGGATTTAAAGCTTTTTGGGGTCAAAAAGGAAGCATTTACGGAGAAGATATGCAAAAAATTAAAAATATTGCTAAAAATGTTGACTCTACAAAAATTAATTCAAAAAAGTCGAAAGTTGCAATTCATGATGGAATAATAGAAGAATATCAAGAATTTGTTAAAAATAAAATTCATTTTGAAAGAAGTCTAAATGTTGTAGCTGACACAGCAAATGGAACATGTGGATTAGTAGCTCCAAAATTGTTCAAGGAATTAGACTGCAATATTATTACATTGAATCAAGAACCAGATGGTAATTTTCCTGCCCATCTTCCTGTTCCAAAAGCTGAAACATTAGGAGAATTAATGAAAGAAGTTGTTAAAAATAAAGCAGATTTCGGAGTAGGTTATGACGGTGATGGAGACCGTGCAGTTTTCATTGATGAAACAGGAAAGTTGATTCCAGGTGATTTGACTTTACTGATTTTTGCTAAAGATATTCTGCAGAAAAATAAAGGGGGGAAAGTTGTTTATGAATTAAGTTGCTCAATGGCTGTTGAAGAATATGTCACTAAACTTGGGGGAGTTCCTTTAGTTGAAAAGGTTGGACATACATTTATAATGGATAGAATGATCGGAGAAAATGCGTTATTAGGTGGAGAAAAGAGTAGCCATTTCTATTTTGCTGATGTTTACGGTATGGATGATGGAACCTTTGCAAGCTTAAAATTGGCTGAAATTCTATCAAAAACTGATCAGAAACTTTCAGAAATTGTTGCTTCTTTACCTCAATATCCATCTGTTTATGAGAAGAATTTTGATTGTCCTGATAATCTTAAGTTTGTTGTAATTGAAAAATTGCGAGAACAATTTAAAGCGCAAGGATTAAAAACATTGAATATTGATGGAGTAAAATTAATCCAAAAAGATGGCTGGGTTATTTTAAGGGCATCAAACACTGAACCTGTTATAAGAATTTCTGCTGAGGCAAGGACCAAAGAGAAATTAAATGAACTTTATGATTTTGCTGTTTCTGAACTTAAGAAAGCTATGAATAGGTGAGTTGACTGCAGACAATAATACTTGCAGGGGGAGAAGGTAAACGGGTTTTTCCATTAGCTGTTAATCGACCAAAACCTATGTTTGAGCTTTTAGGAAAGCCGTTGATCCATCATGTTATTGATGTCTTAAAAGAAGGAGGATTAACTGATTACATTGTAGTTGTTGGTCATCAAGGTGAAAAAATTAAAAATTACTTAAAAGATGGCAAAGAATTTGGAGTTAATATAGAATATACTTTTCAAAAAGAATCTTTAGGTATGGCTGATGCCCTTAAAACCACAGAAAATTTAGCTGAAGATAATTTCTTTGTTGTAAACGCTGATGATATTTTTGATTCCTCTTTGATAGACCAAATGATTCAACGATTTAAGAAAGGAGATACAGAAGTTGTATTATCTTGTCAACCAGTAAAAGAAACTTGGAAATTTGGAATAATCAAAGTTGAAGACGAAAAAGTGACAGATTTTATTGAAAAACCACCAAAAGGCAAAGAACCAAGTAACTTGGCTGTAGTTGGTGTCTATATTCTAACCAAAAAAATTTTTGATTACTATAGAAAGATTCCTGTTTCTGATCAACAATACGAGGATGCAATTCTAAATTATATTAAAGATGGAAATCAGGTTACGTCTGTAAGTTATGATGGCTTTTTTTCGGGTTATAAGTATCCTTGGGATCTTTTTACTATTAATAAGCATCTTATAGACAAAAAGATTACCAGAAAGATTGTTGAAGACAATGTTCAGATTTCTGAACGCGCAGTATTGGAAGGTAATGTTTGGATTAAATCAGGGGTAAAATTGTTTGAAGGTGCCTGTGTCAAAGGACCTTGCTATATCGGTGAAAATAGTGTAATAGGTGGAAACAGCTTGGTACGAGATTACTCTTCATTAGGAAAAAATTGTGTCGTAGGTTTCTCCACTGAAATTAAGCATTCAATAATCGGCAACGATTGTTGGTTTCATATAAACTACTTTGGTGATTCAATAGTTTCAGAAAATTGTCTCTTTGGTGCTGGAACAATAACTGCGAATTATCGATTTGACGAAAAGAAAATTAAAGTAAGAATAGGCGATCAAAAAATAGAATCTAACACGAACAAGTTGGGTGTAATAATAGGAGATAATTGTAAAACTGGAATCAATGCTTGTCTTGAACCAGGAGTTAAAATTGGTCCACAAAGTATGGTTGGTCCAAATGTTGATCTTCAAGATGACCTAGAACCGATGAAAATTATTTACGTTGACAAAAAATGTTTTGTAAAAAAAGATAACACAATAAATATTTCATCTGAAAGTAAAAAACAACTAATGAAGAAACTAAAAAAATAATAAATTTATCAATGATTTAAGTAAGTTTTTGTAAAGAGACAATCTTTTTTTGTATTTTTTGTCGAAATAATTAAGTTCTTGTCCTTCTATTTAGTGGCTAGGTGTTAAGATGTCAGTTGCGAAAAGAAAGTTCTTAGGTGAAATAGGAGCTCTTATGGACAAAACAGTTATGGTAATAACAGTTGATGGAAAAAAATATGTTGGAACTTTGTCAGGAATGGATCCTGATACTTTAAGTCTTTCATTATCAGATGCGAAAGATGAAAAAGGAACTATGACGCACAAAATTTTTCTAAATGGCAGTGTTCTTGCTCAAATTTTTACTATTGAGAAACCTTTTGATTTAAAAGCTTTAGCAGATCGTTTAGAGAAAGTATTTCCAACTATGATTAAACTTTACGAAGATAAAGGGTTCATTTGGGTTATGGAGAAGATCAAAGTAACTGAAAAAGGTGTTACTGAAGGTTCAGGTCCGATTGCAGAGCGTGTGCAGCGAGTTTATAATTTATTCACAAAAGATGCTGCAGCAGCTAAATAAACCAACGAAAATCCTCTTCCCGACTCTTTTTTTCTGTTGAAGTAGGGGTCACAATTCCGAATGATTTTAAAATTTTTCCAGTTTCTTCTGCAGAATATACTATATTTTTAAGATTTGTTTTCAGTCCAAGAATTTTGTGAAGAACTTTCATTATTTCTTCGGTTGCTATAGCGTCTGGATACATTCCAGTTGTTTCAGCTAACAAACTAAGAGCTTTAATGTTTCTTAATTTGCTTAATCCTACTAAGAGTCCTGCTACGCCAAATATATGTCCATTCATTATCTTAAGATTGAGATCCAATGCCTCTTTAACTGTTTTAAGGTCCGAAGCTGTAAAATAGAGTTCTGGTTTTTCGATTTTTTCTTCTTTTTTTAATCCGCCTACTGTTATGATATAATTGCATCCTAATTCTTCTGATATATCTAGAATTTTTCCGCAGAGTTCGTATTGTCCAACTGTAGTTAGAGCTTGTGTGTTACCATATATTATTATTAAGTCTCTTTCGCCATTTTTTGCTTTATGATAATAAAGTTGATTACTTGGAAAATAAGTTCCACCATTACCTGTAGTCATGGCAAGGTCTTGAAATGAAGACGATTGTATTTCTGCGAAAAGTTTTGCATTTAATTCTTTAATTAGATGCATTGCTGTTATGTTTGCTACAAAACCTATTCCTGGTAATCCTTCAATTAGTACTGGGTTATTTAGAGTAGGTTTTTCGTATTCGTAAATTTTGCAGACCATACAATTTTCCCTTCAGTGGAACCAGCACAATTAAGAGATGGAATTTGAATATAAGTGTGTCTTGGCGGTTTCGTAATGTCGTTTGAATTGGTATATAGAGATTTGCTGGCTAGGATTGGGAAGTTAGAAACTAAGAGTGGTACATTAGAGACGCCGCTTCTTTTTCCTGTAATTAATCCTGGTATTCAGCCTATTTCTCCAAAAAAATTAGAAGAAGAGTTTGGTTGCAAAGCTGTCATAACTAATGCTTATATTATAAATAAGAATTTTAAAGAAATTGCCATTCAAAAGGGATTACATGATTTCTTAGATTTTAATGGTTCAATTATGACTGATTCTGGAGCGTATCAGCTTCTTATTTACAAAGATATAGATGTAACACCTCAAGAAATTGTAAGTTTCCAAGAAACTATAGATACAGACATCGCGACTATGTTAGACATTCCCACTGGATGGGATGTACCAAAACGATATGCCCGTTTTAGTGTTTCATTAACAGTATATTGGGCATATCGTTTTG
>JARRMB010000050.1:0-6165 GCA_037386325.1 Candidatus Bathyarchaeota archaeon | reverse complement strand
GATGAAGAGGAATTATCGGAGCATAGCCCCAAGCATATTCTACGACTTTCGGATCTAATCCTAATTTCTCTAATTTGTGTAATCCAGTTTCTACGATTCTTCCAGAAACTTGAGTTGATCCAGCTAAACAAGAAGTAGAAATAAGGACTAAAAACAATTGATCAAGAGAAACATTGCATTGTTCAGAAATCTTTTCTATTACAGCTTCTGGAGGTTTACTATTAGTTTCTAATACCATTACAGCAGATTCAGGTGATTCTTGATACTCCAATTTTCTATAAAGTTTCTTTGGTTTAAGAGCAATTGCCCGAGCAGGACCTGAACCTATAGCTGAATAGTCATCTTGTTTGATGCGCCAACCAGCAAATTGAGAAGCTAAAGTTGCTATTGCAGGGTAATCTGTTTGAACATATATTGATGGCAAAAAAATATCGTCATATTGCATAGGAAGAATTTGTACTTGACCATAGCCTCCAAGGCATATTTCTGTAACTAATTTTCCCGCTAAGAACCCACCTCTTGCATTTATTCCAGCATCAATAAGAGTTGTTCCAGAAGGAGTTTTTTCTATAATTACACCATACTTCTTTGGATTACTACTAAGCTCATTGATCAATGAAAGAGCTGAAACATTTAGGTCAAGTTGAGGAAGGCCCATCTTTGTTCTCCATTTATCAGATTAGCGATTGACCAATATTAATTATACAAGAATAAACTTTTCCATTAATAAAAATAAAAAAGAATTGTTAGTACTGAACCAACAATTACTTTTCGAATGATCTGATTAATTAAAAAAATTAAAGATATTGTTCGTAGGGAGCTAAATACGTATTTTTTTCTTTAGCGACAAATAACTTTCCTTTGCCATTATCGGCTAAATCTCCAGTAAACCTATAAAATGGGCCTTCTATTTTTTCACCTTCAACTTTTACTTTTCCTTTAATTTCTTCGATGGTAAAAGTTGGCATAACATCTTCGGATTTACCTGCTAAAACTATTTTTCCATTTGTCATTTGTGCACCTGCTCTTCCCAGCGATGTTCCTTTGACCATTATTGTTCCGTTACGCATATGAATTCCAGCAAAAATACCTACATTACCTAATATTTTGATTAGTCCACCTTTCATGAAACATCCAACTTCGTGTCCAGCATCGCCATGGATTATTATTGCTCCTCCACTCATTCCATCTGTACTTCCTCTATAAGCTGCCCCTATGTAATCCCCAGCATTACCCTTTATTTCAATTAATCCTCCTTTCATTCTTGATGCAGCCCAAGAACCTGCATTTCCAGTCACGGTAATCATTCCTCCACTCATAGCTTCACCAAGATGCATCCCAATATCTCCGTTAATAATTATTTTTCCCATAGACATTTCAGCGCCAACATTCCTTACAGTTTGTATATTTCCTTCAATTTTTATCGTATATTCTTCTGAAGGCGTACCGTCATCTTTAATTTCGAAAAGTTCTCCGATGGTGCGTTTTCTGTTTCCTTCCCACATTTCTAAGGATTCAATTTCTTTGATTGATTTTCCTTTAAAAATGTCAGGAGAAATATTTTTTCCTTCTATTGGATATTTGAAGTCATATTTTGGATTCAAGGATAGCATTTCAGATCACCGCTTTCACACTGACAGGAGAAGGAGTATGAATAAAACCTTCTCGAATTGGATAATTATCGTATTCAATAGTCCAATATTCTTTGAATTTGCGTTTTATATCATCGTTTACTTCATGTGGGAGTTCAGTTTTAGCATCAACCCAATACGTTTTTCCAAAGACAGATTTTACAATTTCACCATTCTTTGCAACAACTTCTCCACCCTTGATAGTGTAAGCTGTTTCTTTAAACGCTTTTTTTGTTGCTTCAAAATTCTTTGCAGGATCACTAATTTCAGGGTTAATATTATAAATAGCGACATCTGCATCAGCTCCAACACCTAGATGTCCTTTATTTTTTAATCCCAATGCTTTTGCTTGACCTGCTCGGGTTACTATCGCTAATTCATAAAGACTAAGTTGTCTATCGATTGTATTTAACAAACTCTTTTTTCTTGCTCGTTTGTTGACTTTGCTTAACATTTTATCTCTGGCTGGTTTGCTAATTAGCCAAGTCATGACTTCTGGGTAAGAAGTGAATGGGCCACCATTTGGATGATCTGTTGTCATCAATATTTTCCAAGGATCCTTAATCATCATTGAAATCTCAAGTCCAATTGACCATTGTGTAGCATGAACGGCACTTGATCGCTTATATCTAAAAGGAACAATACCTCCACTTGTTTCAGTTTCAACATCATGGTTTACCCATTTATTTCCAGTTAGATGATAAAGACCAAACTGGAAGGGACCATCAGCAGTCATTGTTGTTGTACTGGAAAATACAACCTGACCGACATCAAGAGTTACATGATTATGATTGTTGACATAATTAGAAATTTCTTCTGCACCTGAACTGAATCCGCTCCAGTCTTCTCCTTTAAACGCACAAAATTGTATATGAGTTATATGCATAATTGGGCGATCTTCAAGTGCTAAATCTTCTACACTTTTCATTGTTTCTAATGCAGTTATGTAATTTCCAGGTTGACCTAAGTTATTAGTGTGCAAATGAATGGTATGAGGGAGATTGAGCATAGTATTAACTTTAACCAATCCACGAATAATTTCTCGAGGAGTAATACCAAAGTTTGGAACTTGTTCATCAAGACCATGAACATTATGTCCAAAACCCCAAGCCTCCAAACCTCCAGGATTAACAATCTTTATTGCGTAACCTCTGGTTGCTTTTAACATCCAAGCAATATGTGCAGCATTCTCCTTTAACAATCCATCACGGATATGCTCTAGACTTAACCACCAATCTCCAAGTAATGGATAAGTGGCTTTGTCAAGCATTGGAGTATCAGATAATTCTTCATGAGTATGTCTAGCCTGTAAAGGTGCCATAGAAGGATTCATTACTGTGGTATAACCCATCTTGGAGTACCGATAACCTGTTGTGAACGTAGAGGGAATTGAAAAACCTACACCCGATCTGGTTAAGGCGGTTTTAGATTCAACATCTTTGAAATGATCTTCAGGCCTTAATAAACGACCAGTGTCAACTTCTCCACCAGCAATGTGACTATGAATGTCTACTCCACCAGGGAAAACAATTTTTCCAGATGCATCTACGCTATTTGTGTTATCTTTAACAGATTCTACAATTTTTCCGTCTCTGATACAAATATCCATTTTTTCGCCATTAATCTGGTTCAAAGGGTCATAAACAAACCCATTTTTTATAATTAATTCAGTCAATCCATTTCCCTCTTTTTTAATTCACGAACTTTTTGAAGAATTCTACGCAAAATTTCTTGATCAGATATAAAACCATCTGGAGGTTCAACAACTTTTTTCAAAGGTAAAGGAACATGATCCATACGATAAGCTGTTCCTTCAGTTTCAATACCTGCAAATGAAGGAGGTATAATTACATCTGCCAACATAGTTGTTGGAGTAACCTCCGGATCTATTGAAATAAGAGGAATCTTAGCTATACTCTTCGAAGAAGATCTTGGAAAATGAGCAACTGGATCGGAAGCTATTACAAGCATTGCATCAGCTTCTTGGCGACGAAGTATGTCATTAGCAGTAGTTTCTCCTGGATTATATCGTGGATAACCATTAGATAAATCAACACCAAATGGATATCCTGTTTGCCAAGTAGTAACAATGTTTGCTCCAGTTACATTATAGTGTCCTCTCATTGGCATGATGAGAAATTTTGTTCGACTATTTAGGTCACGAGTTAAGTTAATAGCAGCATCAATGTTTCGGTGTTTTCCTTTACTCATTGTTAATCCTAATCCGAAAAAGATTATTCCCATTTTACAATTAACTAAGATATCAGCGAGTTCTTCTAGAGTTTCTTTGGGAACTCCAGCAACTTCCTCAACATCTAATTCGCCATCATTTACTAATACACGCAAAGCTTGTAAAAGTTCATAATCTTTTCCAGGTTCAACTTGAATAAAGCAATCAGCAGCATCAGCAGTACGAGTTTTTCGTACATCAACAACAATAGTTCTTCGTTTATTTTGATACATTGTACAAGATAAACCCTGATTTTCATCTTTACAGTAATCGAAACAAAAATCATGTTTTAAAACTAAATTAGATGCCCTTTGAATTTTCTTTTTTGACATTTCTCCTCTTAATCGAGAAAGATATTGAGTCCATGTGCTTTTCTCAAATCTTCCTTCAGAAAACATACTATATCGTTCAGCGTGACGAGGATGAGCATCCCATGGATTACTTGCCCAATAGATGATAAGATCAGCACGATGTCTTAATTGCCCCAATGTTGCTCCAGGAATACCTGCGTCCTGAACTCCCATAATAGATGGACCATGACATACAGTTGCGGTATTATCCATTACTCCTCCAACTTCTTCAGTTAATGCAACTCCTACTCGTTGTGCTTCACAGCAAGTATTGCTCCAACCATATAATATTGGATAATGTGCATCAACAAGGATCTTAGCTGCTTTTTCTATAGCTTCATCATATGAAACTTCAACTAATTTGCCATTTTTTCGAATAAGAGGAGTTTTTATTCTATGATCATTATAACTCAGAAACTTTGCTGCACCCATTGCGCACGCATTTTTTGCCTCAATAATCTTGTTGTTTTCAACTACTAATTCAATATCATCACAAAAAGTTCCACAAACTGGACAGGTTACACTTGTTACAATCGCCATTTCTAATCCTCCGTTCTAAGTTTTTCAACTAATTCTTGCATAGTTAGAACCTCTTCATCAGGGGAAGGTTCGAGCACTCCTAACATCCCTTTTAAAGAAGGCATACCTGAACCATTAGTTTCAGGGTCCGAAATCATGCTAGCCCAAGGACCATAACTAATAAAAACCATATTAGGATGCGGTCCTCTAATCGATTTCACAGCTCTAAGAACAACACTGCCAAATTGTGTTGTTACTTTAACATTTGAGTTTCGCCTAAGTCCAAGAGATTTCATATCTTCAGGATCAATTTGACATTGTGTTACATCTTTCTGGTACACATCTGAAAGTTTTCCCATTTCCTTTCCCCTACCTTGATCGATGGTGCGACCAGTATTAACTATAACATTAATTTTTGGCATCATCATCACTTTGAAAATTTAACTATTGTTAGTAACCTATTAACGTTACTGGTTTTTTATTTTTGAAGATATAGATAAATATTCCAAAAAATAAAACTAATTTCTAAACATAGAATCTATCAGCATTCTCTTCTCTTTTATTTTTAGGTTTCTTAGGAGCTTTCAATCCTTTTTTTACACCTAAAGCGGTCATTTCCAAATCATATTCTAAAAATGATTTACTAAATTCAGATAATCTTTTAGTCATTTTTTCTAAATCTTTTTGAGAGAAAATACTCATTATATCAGGATTATTAACCCATTGAGTCCATCCGAATAGACTCCTTTGTAGAATGCTCAATATATATCGAAGTGACCTAACTAATTCTAAACGATCTTTTTCTTTCGTTTCATCGAGGAGTTTAAGTTGCTCAAGAATCTTCTCTGAAACTTCAATCCATCGTTCACTCAAAGCTACAAAATCCTCCAAAATTTTTTTGATCAATTAAAAAAATTAATAATTCAGTAAATATAAAAGTTAACTAAATAAGAATGTTTCAAAGAGAAAGTTAACTGACCAATTTCATCTGGTTTTTTGTAGAAAATAAATTTGAAAGTTTTAGACCGACTAAACGAATTTTTTTACCAGAAATTAAATAATCGTGTATTAATTCTCGGGCATTTTTTACTATGTCTTTTTTTCGATCAGTAAAAAATGGAAGAGTTATTGATTTAGTAAACGTTTTGAAAGTTCTATATCTAATTTTAATAGTTATGGTCTTGAAAGTAAACTTGGATGCAACAAGTTCCTTATGTAAATCTTCGGAAATAGCATCTATCATTTCTGAAATATATTCAGAGTCGGAAATGTCTTCTTCAAAAGTGACTTCGCGACTCATTGATTTTCGCTTTCCTCGTTCTTGAACTTCACTATAATCAATTCCACGAGCAAATAAAATTAGTTGAGATCCATATGTTCCAAATTTTTCAATTAAAATACTTGCATCGTAATTTGCTAAATCTCCAATAGTTAA
>JARRMB010000049.1:0-6176 GCA_037386325.1 Candidatus Bathyarchaeota archaeon | reverse complement strand
TTACTTAGAGAGTGGAGTTTATACTACTACTCTTACGGTTACTGATGATGATGGAGGTACCGACAGAATTTTTGTGACTAAAGTAATTAATGACCAACCTCCAGTTGCAATTTTAACGGCGTCATCTTTTTCGGTAAATGTTGGGGAGATTGTTTCTTTTGATGCTTCGGGTAGTTATGATCCGGATGGTGTGATTGTTAGTTATTTATGGGATTTTGGTGATCAAAAATCAAGCACAGGAATAACGGTAAATCATATTTACAATCAAGTTGGCTCTTATAATGTAACTTTAACGATAGAAGATAATAACGGAACTCTCTCCTTCGTAATTTCCAAGATAATCGTAACCGAAGAATCCATTCTGAATTTAGCTCTTATTTCATTAGTAGTTTTAGGTATATCTGTCTTAACATTAACTCTTTTGTACGGAATGCTAATAAGAAGAAGAAAAACAAATAAAACTTGAATTTTTTTATCCTTGGTCTTTTGTAAAAGAAATTTACTTCACTTAATATTCTATTCTTTCCATCAGAAATAGTGAGAAGTCTTTGTAAATCTAAAACTAAGTTAATTAATCTACCGAATACTCAAATTACCCTCAAAGACGTCTTTTTCATCTGTTTCAAGTTCTTTTGATATCCAAAGTTTTAAAAGTTGATTGTTATTGGGAATTTCGCCAGTATACGATATTACTTTGCCATTAACTATGGCATCAGCTTGAAATGTTTTTTCCGTTTCTTTAAAGAGAAATGAAACATTTTCTGCGCCTCTGGCAAGATTTTTGAAATCATCCCATTGTCTGCACTTTACTGTTACAGAAGTCCCACGAATAGTGTAAGATGATACATCTCGAGGGGCGTTAAGATGTTTTATTAAGTTAGTTATTTCGTCCTGGAGGTTTGTTATACGATCTTCTATTTTTTCAATTTTATTTGTGATTTCGCCTGTTTCACCCAAGCTTTCTGTTATTACTCCTAGTTGACCTATGAGACCGTCTAAATCTTTTTCATGCTCTTTCAAAACATTTATTATAAAATCCACTGCTTCCAAAGCGTCGTTGCTGCTTGGTTTTCTCTCCATTTCGTTTTCTCCTTGGGCAATTATACCCTAATGAGGTATGGATAAATAAACATAATGCATCAAAAAACTGTATCGTTATATTGTTAGTTACATACTAATTATTAATTCAAACCAAGAAAACTTACATAAACATAAATCCTAAAACATGTTTATGAAAAACTTATGAGTAATTCAGATTAACTTTTTAATTTATAGAAAAATATCCCTATCGGCTTTCATTAGAAAGCCAATATTCTCAAAAAAATAAATTGGATTTTATGCTGCTGGCTGGATTGTAAGTTTCGATTTTCTAACACCCACATGACGGAGAGGGGAGATCTTTTTTGATTCGTTATAAATATCAGAAGCGATTTTGCCAAGAACAAGCTCTTGAACGAATTGGTCAAATGTTAAATTAGTTGATTTTTCTTTGATTATTTTGCTCATAATAGCACGTATCTCATGTTCCTGGGATGTCTTAATTCTTGACAGAGTGAAGACAGAAGCAGCAAGTGTTAATCCATAATTATCTTTTGTTACAATATTGAATATTCCATCTACTCGAGTAGTTCTTCTTCTGACTAAACTTCTTAAATAATCTCTAGAATACTCATGTCCTTTAAAGATAGTTTGAGCTATTTTGCCTTCTACCTTTTCGATCCTAAAATACAATTTGAGATATTGATGAGCAAAATCATTGGTTATGTCATATAACGTTCCGTCTACAATCCTTCCAATGAGTTTTGAAGGATCATCTGATGGTATTGCTCCTAAATCTACTCCACCGAAGTATGGTGGTGAAACTACATTGTACCATTTTTTGTCGCGCCACTTGTCTTTGGTGCGTCCTCTTCTTTTTGACACTAGAGTCCCTCTTATTGTGGATTGAAAGATTTAGCGACGAAGTATTAAAATCTTCGGCTTTTTATTTATTCTAATCTTTCGATATTTGACATTAAAGGTCTTAATACATCTGGAATTAATACTGTTCCATCTTTTTGTTGGTTTTGTTCAAGTATTGCAATTAATGTTCTGCTCGTAGCAATTGCAGTATTATTTAATGTGTGAACAAAACCAGCTGGAGATTGGCCTTCTTTTTCTCTGAACTTAATATTTAATCTCCTTGCTTGGTAATCTGTGCAATTAGAATTAGATCCTGCTTCCCTGTATGTTCCATCTGCCATCCAAACTTCTATGTCATATTTTTTAGCTGCTATTATACCTATATCCCCGGTGCAGACGTTTACAATTCTATAATGTAGTCCAAGATTCCTGTATAAGTCCTCAGAATTTCTTTGAAGTTCTTCATGAAATTTCCATGAATCTTCAGGCAAACAAAAGATAAACTGTTCAATTTTATTAAATTGATGAACCCTAAACAAACCTTTGGTATATTTTCCATGAGCACCTACCTCTTTTCTAAAACAAGGGCTGACCCCTACATATTTTATGGGTAGATCTTGTTGTAGAATTACTTGATCCATTTGAGATGCTGCCATCGGATGTTCGCTTGTTGCAATTAGATAAAGATCTTCATCTTCAATCTTGTATAATTGGTCTCCAAAGAATTCTAGATCTGTTACTCCTAGATACGGTTTCCTATGCATCATTAAAGGAGGCTCAACAAGAATGTAACCTCTATCTCTGAGAAAATCAATCGTATATGTCATTAATGCAAAATCAAGTCTAGCGAGATCACCCTTCAAATAGTAAAAACCATGCCCAGAAACGTTTGCTGCAAGTTCAAAATCAATTAATCCCAGTTTTGATGCAATTTCAACATGACTTTTTGGTTCAAAATTAAACTCAGGTGCTTTACCGATAATTTTTTCGACAACATTGTCATGTTCATCTTTTCCAAATGGAACCGATTCATGTAAAATATTGGGCAGCTTCATTAGTAATAGATCGGCTTTATCTCTATATTCTGTAACTTGAATCTCTAATTCTTTAATTTTTTGCGGTATTTCTTTTGCTTTCTCTATTATTTCAGTTGCATCTTTTCCTTGTTTTTTAAGTTTTGAAATCTCTGACGTTATTATTTTTCGGTTATGCCGAAGTTCGTTTGCCTCTACTAACATTTTCCGCCATTCAATATCATATTTAACAAGACAATCAAGCATCTCAATTTTATCCTGCTCCCCCCTCTTTTGCAGGTTTTTTCTTACGATTTCTGGATGATCCCGAATAAGTTTAATATCTAACATTAAGTATGCCTCATAACCTTTTGTTTTAAAGGTTCAATATTTAATATTATATACCTAGTCTTTTTTGTTCTTAATATTGTGTTTTATTAATCCCAATAGATTTTGATTCAACTCAATTTTTGATCAATTTGTTTATTGAATATTATTTAGTTGATTATTGTTTTAGCAATATTTTTGAAATAAATTCAGTTATGAGTTTGATTTTATTTCGGATAGATTTTTATCAAATCAAGAAATATCTTTGAATATGCCTGATCGTGAAAAGCGAGTACGTTTAGCAGCATTTTTGAATATTGCATTTACTATTTTAGAGGTTGCTGGTGGTTTATGGACAAATAGTTTAGCGATCCTTTCTGATGCATTGCATGATTTTGGTGATAGTATTGCTTTACTTAGTTCTTGGTTTTTTGAACGAGGAGCGCAAAAGTCTCCTGACACTAGTAGAACTTTTGGGTATCAAAGATTATCACTATTTTCTGCATTATTCTCAGCATCTATATTGATAGCAGGGTCGATCTTCATTATCCTACAAGCCATACCTCGATTGTTAAACCCTGAACTAGTAAATGCATTTGGAATGCTGGGAATTGCCATAATCGGTATACTGTTTAATGGATTAGGATTCTTTTTATTAAAAAAAGGTGAAAGTCTTAACGAAAAAGTTCTTTCTTGGCATTTGTTAGAAGATTTGTTGGGATGGGGAACTATCCTTATTGGGAGCTTAGTGATTTATTTCTGGAAAGTCTATATTGTCGATCCGTTAATGACCATCGGTTTAAGCGTTTTTATTCTTTACAATGTAATTATCAACTTGAGAGAGGCAATTAACATTCTTTTGCAAGGGGTTCCTAAGCATATTAATCTAGAAGGCGTAAAAAAAGACTTAACTTCAATAAAAGGAGTTCTTGGTATCCATGACATTCATGTCTGGTCTTTGGAAGGTGAAACTGATATTCTGACTGCACATGTCGTATTAAATGATGAAGAACTTAAAACTCAACCTGAAGAAATCAAGCAAACAATAAAAGAAATTCTCCTTAAACACCATATTGAGCATTCTACAATTGAAATAGAAAGCAAATATAGATGTTCTGGGATGGTTTGCGAAGAAAGAAATCAAAATAATTTAAAATGAAAATAATTTTATCTTGAAAACTAGTTTTTGTTTAATTTTCTTATCAAAAGATTTTTTTATGTATCAATGGACAATTAATGTTAGAACTTAAAGGCTGGAATCTATATGGCCAAAATTCACAAAGATATACTAAAGTTGCTTTCCGAAAAATCAATGTCTCTGCCTGAAATTGCAGAATCACTTGAAAAATCTGAAAAATAAGTTTTTAATGCTCTAAAAAAACTTTTTAGTGATGGGGACATCAACTGTAATGCCAAAACTCGAAAATATTTTCTTCCAGAAAAACAAAGCTAGACAAAATTCTTTCTAATATACTTTTTTTACTAAAAATATTTTGATAATAAGATTAATATGGATACCAGTTCTTATTTTGACAACCAGAGTTGATATTTAAAATGACTCGAAAAATTGTGATTATTGGAGCCCACGCTGCAGGTTTAGATGCAGCTTCTGCAGCTAGAAAGACAGATAGAACAGCTGAAATAACTTTGATAACAAAGGAGGAAAAACCTGCATACTCTCGTTGTGGTCTTCCCTTCGTTCTTGGTGGGCACATAAAAAACTTTGATGATTTGGTAGTATTTCCTGATCGCTTTTATAAAATGATGAAATTAAACCTTCTAACTGAAACTACAGTAACAAATATCGATGTTAAAACAAAAGCTATCGATTTGATAGCGAAAGATGGAACCAAAGACAACCTTTCATACGACAGTTTAATTATTGCTACTGGTGCTGACCCATTCGTTCCTCCAATAAAGGGGCATGATAAAAAAGGCATATTTGTTGTTCGCACAATAGAAGATGGCGAAAAAATCAATGAAGCAATTCAAAAAGCAAAATCTGCAGTGATAATAGGAGCTGGTCTTATTGGACTTGAAGTTGCAGTTTCGTGTTTAGAGCGGGGATTGAAAACTACAGTAATTGAATTTCTGCCATATGTTCTTCCAGTCTTGTTAGACAAAGCAATGGCTGATCGTGTACAAAAAATGCTTGAAGAAAAAGGTATGAGAATAATTGTGGGAAAAGGAGCTGAAGAAATTCTTGGCACGGATAAAGTTTCAGGAGTTCGTGTTAGCGGAGAAGAGATTGAAGCAGATTTAGTAATTATCGCTACAGGCGTAAGAGCAAATATTAATTTAGCAAAGAATGCAGGTGTAGAACTTGGACAAAAAGGCATAAAAACTAATGTCCAAATGGAAACTAACATCAAGGATGTTTATGCTATAGGAGACTGTGCTGAATCAATACATCTTGTAACTCATCGGCCTGTAATGAGTCAACTTGGAACTACTGCCGTGAAGCAAGCAAAAGTAGCTGGAATAAATGCTGCCGGAGGCTACTCAACATTTATTGGGGCAATGGGTTCCTGGATTACTAGGTTGTTTGATACCGAAATTGGTGGTACAGGATTAACAGAATTCATGGCTCAACGAACTGGTCTTGAAACTGTTTCAGGAACAATTGTATCAAAAACCAGAGCAGATTATTTTCCCGGAGCCTTACCCATACGAATTGAATTAATTGCAGATAAGGAAACTGGAACACTGATAGGTGGTCAAATCATAGGAGGAGAAGAAGTTACACAGCGTATAAACGCTTTGTCCTTTGCCATTCAAAATGGTATGACAGTTAAGGAATTGGCAAAGGCCGAAACCTGTTATGCACCTCCAGTTTGCGAAACTTGGGAGCCGATGGTTTTAGCTGCAGAAATGGTACTGAGGAAACTATAGTACCTTATTTCTTTGAATATAATTCATTCAGGAATCTAGCTG
>JARRMB010000048.1:0-6281 GCA_037386325.1 Candidatus Bathyarchaeota archaeon | reverse complement strand
GAATGATAAAAAAAGAGACAGGTTGTCAAATGACCATCGGTCAAAATGGTCTAGTTCTCATAAGTGGCAGATCAGCTGAAGATGAAAGCTAAAAAATCTGAAAAATAGATTGACAAGAAGGGTATTCGTTTAGATGGTCGAAAAGTGGAAGAATTAAGACCCTTAATAATGCAAGTTGGAGTTCTTCCAAATGCTGATGGTTCAGCTTATCTTGAACAAGGTCGAAATAAGATACTTGTAGGGGTTTATGGACCACAAGAGGCACATCCTCGACATATAGCTCAACAAGATCGAGCAGTTATTCAATGTCGGTATCATATGGCACCTTTTTCTGTCGACGAAAGGAAATCTCCTGCACCTTCACGCAGAGATGTAGAACTCTCAAAAGTAATCCGAGAAGCCTTGGAACCAGCGGTTTTTCTCGAATATTACCCTAGAACATCAATTCAAGTATATATTGAAATTCTTCAAGCAGATGGAGGCACAAGATGTGCTGGCATAACAACAGCTGCTCTTGCATTAGCAGATGCTGGAATCCCAATGAAAGATCTAGTAGTAGCATGTGCTGCAGGAAAAGCAGATGGCAAAATAGCTCTTGACCTCATGGATACCGAAGATAAAGTTGGAGAAGCTGATGTTCCGCTGGCTTTTATGCCTAATTTGAATGCTATTACCTTGTTACAAATGGATGGTAATCTATCTGTTGACGAATTTAAAACTGCAGTTGATATGGCTCTTGAGGGTTGTAAAAAACTCTATGCACTTCAGAAAGAAGCATTAAAATCAAAATACGAATCTAGTAAGGAGGAAAAAGAAGAATGAATTCCCCAATTGTAGTTAATGTTAAGAAAAAACGAATTACAGAACTTTTAGGCAATGGAAAACGAGTGGATGGACGAGATCTATATGAATATCGAAAAATCGAAGTTGAATCTGGAGTAATTGAACGGGCGGAAGGATCTGCTAGGGTACATTTAGGAAAAACTGATGTTATTGTTGGTGTGAAAATTGACACTGGAAAACCTTTCCCAGACATGCCTGATAAAGGTGTTTTAACAGTTAATGCTGAACTTGTACCTCTTGCTTCACCAAATTTTGAACCTGGACCGCCAGGAGAAGAAGCCGTTGAACTTGCTCGGGTTGTTGATAGAGGCATTAGAGAATCGAAAGCTATTGACTTGGAGAAACTGTGTGTAGAATCTGGGAAATTGGTTTTCGTTGTCTTTATAGATGTATATGTTTTAAATCATGATGGAAATCTAATAGATGCCTCAGCAATAGCAGCATTAGCTGCTTTGATTAATACAAAGATGTTCAAATATACTGTTGAGGACGGAGAAATAGTAAAGAAACCAGGTTATACTCCTCTTCCGATTGTTAACTATCCTGCTGCAGTAACTTTTGCCAAGATAGGTGATAAGCTTATATTGGACACTGGAATGGATGAAGAAGAAGTTATGGATGCAAGATTGACCATGACAATGGAAAAAGATGGTAATATCTGTGCTATACAGAAAGGCGGCGGTTCTGGATACTTCACTAAAGAAGAGATCATGGAAGCCACCAAGATTGCGTCAGAAAAAACTGAGGAAATAAGAAAAATCGTGGTTAAAAGCTAATGGGAAGAAAAACAAAAAAAGTTGGATTGGCGAGAGGTCTAGGAACTCGCTATGGTGCAACACTTAGAAAGCGATATGTTAAAGTTGTCACAGAAGCTAAGAAAGTTCATCCATGTCCTCATTGTGCAACTGTTGCTGTTCAAAGAGAAAGTGTTGGTGTTTGGAGATGCAGAAAGTGTCAGCACACCTTTGCTGGTGGTGCATACACTCCGATAACTAAGCTTGGTGTTGTTGCGAGACGCCAAGTTAAGAGTCTTTCCTCTTCAGAGACTTAGAAATACTGCAAGACACGAGCCTTCACGATCATTTATTGTTGAGGTTCGTTAGCTGATACTGATAACTACATCTAGAAGACCAACCGATCAGATTAGATCTATGTGTCGTGATCTCTCTAATTCTGTTCCTAATCTTATTCGAGTTAACCGAGGAAAAATGAGTTTAGATCAAGTGGCCGAAAAGGCACTTGAGTTAGATGCTGATCGATTTGTACTAATTGATCGTTGGAAGAACGGTTTTGGAAAGATCAGGTTATTCATTATAGCATCTAACCAAGTTAGGGTTTTTCCTCCAACAATTTTTTTGTCTTCGATTCAACTTAAAAGAGATTTTAAGAACAAAATAAGATGTCGTGCTTCGATTATTAGTGTTGAATTCCAAAATCTTCATAAAAACGAAAAATTGGCCAAATATTTATCCAATTTTTTCGGTTTACCTATAGTAAATATTGATGACAAAACCAATAAGCAGCAGTCTTCGATTTATATTTCCAATAATTCTCAAGGACATATTCAAATTAAATTTATATTTCTTCAAGGAATGATTGAAATAGGACCCAAAGTTACAGTATCAAAATTAATTTGGGATGTTTAATGAAAGCCAAAGCGGTTGTTCGAATAAATTTTTCCTCTGACGAACAGCTAAGAGTAGTTTTGGATGCAATAAAACCTGAAACTGAGATTTCTTCGACTAAACGTTCTGAAATTCAAATAAAAGCCGAAAATCAATGTTTAATCCTAGAATTCGGAGCTAAAGACACTTCCGCATTGAGAGCTTCGATGAATTCTTATTTACGTTTGATTGGAGTAGCAATGAATCTTCAGAAGCTAACAAAATGAAAGTTATTTTTTTAATAGATTTTTATTCTCTTTGTGATTTGTAGAACTGGTTACATATTGAATAATATGGTGAAAAGGCTTAATATCTGCCAAGTTATTTATGCTGCAGAATTCATAAACACATTTGAGGCGTAGAAAATGAGTGAAGATATAGCTAAACTTCCACCTGAGATTCAACAACGATTGCTTAGGCTTCAACAATTACAACAGACACTTCAAGGAATTATGGCTCAGAAACAACAGCTTGAAATGCAACTTACAGAAGTTGAGCAAGCGCTTAGTGAATTGGAGAAAATGAATGAAACAGCTGTTATCTACAAATCAATTGGGTCACTTCTTGTCAAATCGCAGAAAACTCCGGTTACTGAAGAGTTGAAGGAACGTAAAGAACTCTTAACAATGAGAGTTGATGTTCTAGCTAAACAAGATGATCGGCTTAGGACCCAAGTGAAGGATCTACAGGAGAAACTGCAACAAGACTTGCGTCCATTATCAGGTTCTCCTTAGGGTGAACCTTGGTTTGGAAGAGAATGGAATAACTGAACTGACTATTGATCAACTTGAGATACTATGTGAATCCACAGAACAGGTAACCCGAGATTACATACTATCTCAGATTCCTGTTAGTAAAATCTCTGATTTTGATATTACGATTGAAGCTGAAGGAACAAAACCAGTAAACATGAACGTTGAGGTGTTCATCGTTTTATCTCCTATTATGAAAGATTATAATGTTGAAGAACTTACGAAAGAAGCTACAAATCGAGCTTTCATTCACATAGAGGAATATTTTAGGGAACTTAAGTGTATATCCAAGAAATAATTACCCTTATTGACAAACTTGATTTAAAGTTAGCAACTTTGTTATGCCATAATAATGCTGATCCAGATGCAATAGGTGCTTCATTCGCACTTTCTGAATTATTAAAACGGCTTAGGCCAAACTTAGAAACTGAAATTGCAATTGCTTCTGGACCCAGCAAACTTTCTAAACAAATTATGGTTATATTGCCAATAGAATTTACTGTTCAACCTCGAATTGAAGAAGCTGGCATGCTCGTTTTGGTGGACACAAACACTATTCAACAGTTGGATGAATGGGGTAAAAGAATTAATTCAGATCAAATTTTGGTTTTAGTTGATCATCATGCGAGGCACTCAGAAACCGAAAACTTAGCGACTATAAGTATTGTGGATGAAGAAAGTTCCTCAACATGTGAGCTTGTTTATAATCTTTTCAAAGAAGCAGAAATTAAACCTTCGTTAGAGGCAGCAAAAGCAATTTTTCTTGGAATCGCTTTTGATACAAGACATTTCATAATAGCCAAATCATCAACATTTAAAGTAATTTCTGAACTCATAGATATTGGGGTTGACGTTCAAGAACTCCTTCCAATTCTGTCGATGCCAATGGATTATTCAGAACGTGTTGCCAGATTAACAGCTAGTTCAAGAATTAAAATTTTAAAGAAAAATGATTGGTTGATAGCTTTTTCCAATGTCAGTTCATATCAAGCATCCGCTGCAAGAGCTCTGATTTCTCTCGGAGCTCATGTTGCTATTGTAGCTGGAAAGAAAAATGGTAGAATTCAAATTAGTTTTCGATCAACTAATGAATTCTATGTTAAAACTGGAATCCATTTAGGTACTGAGTTGGCAAAACCTGCAGGTGATTTTTTAGGTGGAATGGGTGGAGGACATGCACTTTCAGCGGGTGCAAATGGAGTTGGGGATATTAAATCTTGTTTAAATTTTTGTTCAAAATTAATTAGAAATAAAATAAATTAACCTGTTTTTGAGTAGCTACTCTTAAATGGAATAAACAAATTGCTGTAAGCTGGCTGATAAAACATTGGCTTTAATTGAGACCAAAAACTTAACCTACTCTTATCCCGGAGCAACTAAGACATCAATCAAAGATGTATCAATTTCTATCAACAAAGGAGATTTTGTTATCCTAACTGGCCCTAGTGGCTGTGGAAAAACCACTTTATGTCGTTGCTTCAATGGTCTAATACCACATTTTTATAATGGCACTCTTGAAGGAGAAATTGTAGTTTCAGGATTAAATGTAATTGATCAAAAGATACAAGATTTTGCCCGTCATGTTGGACTTGTTTTCCAGAATCCTGAAAATCAATTATTTGCCTTGTCTGTTGAAAAGGATGTTGCCTTTGGTTTAGAAAACTTTGCAATGCCAAGAGATGAAATGAGAAAGCGTGTAGATTGGGCACTTCAAACAGCTGGAATATCAGAGCTTGCCGATAGAGCTCCTGATGAGCTTTCTGGAGGTCAACAACAAAGAGTAGCTATAGCGTCTGTGTTAGCCATGCAACCAGAGATAATGATATTGGATGAACCTACATCTTTTCTTGATCCATTGGGTGCTCAAAAAATATTTAATGTGATAAACGAACTTAACAAAAAATTGGGAATCACAATCATTTTAGTTGAACATCGTTTAGATCTAGCAGCCAAATATGCAAATCGCGTAATTGTTATGAATAATGGCAAAATTTCATTAAGCGGTAGTCCACGCGAAATTTTTACTTCCGAAGAAGCTAGTCTAATCGGTGTCGGCATTCCAAAAGCCACAATATTATATCAAAATCTAAAAAAACATGGAGTTCCATTAAGAGACGTTCCAGTAACTCCAGAGGAAGCAGCAAAATTTCTTCGAGAGGTTTTAGAAAATGATTGAGGTTAAAGATCTTCATTTTACTTATTCCACTGGAATCGAAGCAATCAATGGTATTAACCTAACAATTAATGACGGAGAATTTTTAGCTGTAATGGGACAGAATGGGGCAGGAAAAACCACTTTAGTTAAACATTTCAATGGGCTTCTAAAACCAACCATAGGTGAAGTTCTTGTTGATGGAATTAATACTCGTAATGTAAGTGTAGCAAAATTATCACGTAACGTGGGATTTGTTTTCCAGAATCCTGATCATCAACTTTTTAGTGAAACTGTAGAGGATGAGATTTCTTTTGCCCTTAGAAATTTTGGATTTGAAGAAAATGTTATAAAAAAACAAGTCGATTGGGCTCTTAATTTATTGGATATTCTTCAATATAAGAAAACTTCTCCGTTCATGCTCAGCGGGGGAGAAAGAAAGCGTGTTGCGTTAGCTTCAATTTTAGCTTGGGATCCTAAAATAGTTATTCTTGATGAGCCAACTATTGGTCAAGATCATCAACAAAAAGAAAAGTTGCAACAATTTATTTTGCAACTTAATTCTCAAAAGAAAACTGTTGTTATTGTAACTCATGATGTAGAGTTTGTGGCCGAATGTAATCCACGAGTATTAATAATGAACCAAGGAAAAATTTTAGCTGAAGGAATTGCTGAAAAAGTTTTAACAGATCCTAAGTTGGTAGCACAAGCCTCTATAGTTCCACCTCAAATAACTCAGATTTTTTTAGAATTGGCCGATCTAGGTTTACCGACTGATGTTATAGATGTTCATGATGCCGCCAATATTTTATTAAATATCTTGAGGAATAAATCGTGAGTGTCTTTGAAGGTTTCAAATTCAGGAAAGTT
>JARRMB010000047.1:0-19066 GCA_037386325.1 Candidatus Bathyarchaeota archaeon | reverse complement strand
AGCATAGATTTTGCATTTCCAAAATTCAGTTCTATATTATCTGTGTCTTCTTTTGTTAGTAAGCCATTTTCGAAGCATTCCATTGCAAAACTTATTGTCACACCTGTGCTTATTGTATCAATACAGTATCTTTGGCATAATTCATTAGCTTTACAGACTGCTTTTAGATCATGTACTCCGCAATTTGATCCTAAAGAGGCTAACGTTTCATATTCCGGTCCGCCATATTCAGGATCTACAATCCAAGGTTCGGTAACTTTGACTTCTTTTTTACAAGCAACAGCACATGCAAAACAAGTTCCCATCCCAACTCCGACAGTATACTTCAATGTTTCAGCTGAAATCGAATCTACTTCAGGAAAATCTCCGTCTCTAAAATTGCGGATAGGCAGGTTGCCAACTTCTTCTCCAACATCCATTTCTGCTCCAGTTCCATAAGTATGCAATGCATGGGCAACTGTATCTACATTTTGTGCCATCCAACGAGCAAGTTTTCTCAACCGTTTTGGTTTATTAATTGGAACATTTGTGCTTCCTTTAACTGCAATTGCTTTGAGATTTTTAGAACCCATTACTGCACCTATCCCGCATCTACCTGCTACATGATTCAAGTCATTGACTATCGAAGCATACCGAACTAATTTTTCTCCGCCTGGACCGATCTGCGAAACCTTAACTTTGTTGTCAGCTAAATCTTTTTGAATTGTTTCTTGAGATTTCTTAATTTCGAGACCCCAAATATTAGAAGCATCTATTATCTCAACTTTTTGATCATTAATAGACAAATAGACTGGATTCGAAGCTTGTCCTTCAACGACTATGGCATCTAAACCTGCCCTTTTAAGTTCAGCTCCCCAGTATCCTCCAGCTTCTGCTTCTCCATAGCCCCCAGTTAGAGGTGATTTAGCACCTACGCTGTTACGTCCACTTCCGCTAAAGGGGGCGCCAGTAACTGGTCCACAAGCGAAAATTAATTTATTTTCTGGTCCCAGTGGATTTATTTTTGGCGCTAGTTCATTAAGGAGAATATAAGAGATTAATCCTCTACCTCCAAAATGTTTTCGGTAAAAATTCTCATCTAGAGTCTCAAATGAGATTTTTTCAGTGCTAAGATTGATACGTACAATTTTGCCTGTAAAACCATTTTTCATTGCTATTCATTCCATAATTTTCTCGATTATCTTATTAAATTCTTACATTTTGTCCCAAAAAAATCCGATGTTAACAGAATTGTGGCTTTTCTTACTTAGATATGTTTATATCGACGGTTTTTAGTTGCTATGGGAAATACGGTGGATATTCATGCAAGATTTAGTGTTAAGCATCGCAGCATTGGCGGCAAGTCTGTTAATACTTTATTGGGGTTCAAAAAGAGTTGTTAGAGGCGCTTCTGGATTATCTTCTTGTTTGAATATAAGCAGAGTTGTTGTGGGAACTGTTTTTGTGGCTTTTGTTACAGCTTTACCCGAATTACTAAGTTCTCTTTTTGCTGTAGGACTTGGTTCCTCGCATTTAGCTTTGGGAAACATAATAGGGTCTAACATCTATAATGTTCCACTTATCATAGGTATCTGTGGGTTAATTGGAGGAGGACTTAAACTAAAGAATTCCTCCATAGCTAAAGAATGCATTTTTATGATGGGCTTAAGCGTTCTGATGATTGTTCTTTTAGCAGTAACTGGATCTATGACTTGGTGGATAGGTGCACTTTTTGTTTCTTTCTATCCAATTTTCATTTATTATGCAATACGTAACGGGACATGTGATGAAATTGAAGACTGTAATATACTTCAGCGAAGTGGAAAAAATGTTCTTTTTGATATATTACTAGGTAGCGGTGCTTTAGTAGTAAGTACATTTATGCTAGTTAACAGTGCTCTGACAATATCAACAATTTTTGGTTTAGATCAATTTTATGTGGGACTAACAGTAGTCGCTCTTGGTTGTGTAGTCCCAGAAGTAGCAGTTTCTGTAGCTGCAAGCTTAGCTGGTGAACAAGACATTACAATTGGTAATGTTATAGGAGATAATATGCTAACCCTTACTCTTGTGTTTGGACTTGTTGGATTGACATCTTCATTCAGCGTCTCATTATCTGAAATCTTGTATACTGCACCATTCATGGTTATTGCTACATTTATGTTATTTGCAATGAATAAACTGGGTCATAATGTGAACAAGATGTGGGGTGTTATGATGTTGGCTACAGCCTGTGTAGCATTCGTTTTCCAGACCTCTTATGGTATTGTTTAGAATTAAAAAATTTTTAAGACCTTTTGGGATTACTTTAGAGTATATAGATATAATATTTTTCAAAAAAAGTTAAAACTTCAATCAATAACATTGCTAAGTAATCAAATTAGAAGGTAATTGTTATGTTTGAAGAGTGGATGAAAGATTTTGCCCTTCAATTTGGTTATCTTGGCGTATTTGTTATTAGCTTCGTAGGATCTGTTTCGATTATAATTCCAGTACCATATACACTTGTTATTTTCTTTTTGGGGAGTATCCTAGATCCCTTTTTAGTCGCAATAAGTGGCGGATTAGGATCAGCTCTTGGGGAATTTTCGGGGTACGCCCTTGGATATTACGGAAGAAAAGTTGTGAGCGAAGAAAGACAAAAAAAGATGGATTATATGCTTAGAATCTTCGGTAAGTATGGATCAATTACTATTTTTTTATTTGCCTTAACACCTCTTCCTGATGATTTGCTTTTTATTCCTTTGGGCGTAATGAGGTATCCTTTTTTGAAGGCATTCATTCCTGCTCTTTTAGGCAAAATGTTGATGACTTTTATTCTCGCATATAGCGGTCAACAGTCGATTGAATTTATCCGAAGTTTATTTGGTGGATCTGAATGGATTGGAATATTGATTACAATTATATTATTAATTGTAGTGATCATTGCTATAATTAAAATGGATTGGGAGAAATTATTTGACAAATATTTTGGAGATAAATAGATTAAAACACATTTGATTTGAAATAAAAATTAAACAAAATTTTTTCACAATTTAAAAAATAAAAAATTAAGTTTATGACCGAATATAAATAAGGGTTAAGCATATAACATTATTGAAGTGGAATTTCAGTAAGAGATGAAAAAAAGCTTTAGCATATCATTCATCTTTTTAATTCTACTCACTGCAATAAAATAAAATGGAAGGTTATTGATTGTCTCTGTCCGGATTTCAATTTAAAATACATTATAAAATTCTTCATAAACTTAGAAAAGCAGGAGCAACATCAAAAGATAGTGCTGTTACCATCGGAGAAGCTGATTTGGATTATCAGGAACAAATGTGGCTAGATTATTTTGCTGGTGCTTTTCTTGGTAAAATAAAAAAGACCGATGATCGTCGGTATTATATTCTTAGATAAATAATTAATTTTATATCATTTTTACCGTGGATTTAGTAATTCTATTCCAGGCATATTTGGCTCTTCAAATACATGTAAAGCTTTATTTATTTCGTTTACATTTCGAAGTGCCGCTAATCCAGTATCTGTTATCGCGTAAACTTTTCTTGTTTTTCTTCTTCTGTTGATTAATTGTTCTTTGATCAGATTGCGTTCCATAAGAAAGTCGAGACATTCCTTTAAAGCGCTACAGTTTACGTTGGCTTTATATGTAATATGGGTTGGTTTTAATCTTCCATTGCAGGCCAAAGCCCGAAGAATCGCTATATGGATTTCTAATTTTGAGCGTCTCATTTGCTGTAAACCAGATTCCATTATAACAAGTATAGTTTATATTCTTTGAGAAGTGAAAATAATAATCAATATATGATTTTAATAATTAACATTAAGTCATAATACACTTTCTATTGATCTAAGATTAATATTATTCATATTATTCTAATACCATACTTTTCATAAATTCAAAATAATTCAGAAAGATTTGTAGTAATTTTTAGGCAGATTAATTAAACATCTATAGAAATAGGGGACAAATCAGATAGTTTTATCCAGAAAACCTTAATTCATTGTTTTTCATCAAAATAGCAAGCCGGGGTAGCCTAGCCTGGTTATGGCGCCAGACTCATGATCTGGAGAGCAATCTCCTAAAAATTAGGTGCCCAGAAGTCGCGGGCTCGACTCCCGCCCCCGGCACCAAACTCTTTTTCAAAAAAACTAGAGATTTGGTGACTTTTTAGCTAAATATTTAAACTGCCCATTATTTCATTGTTTAATAAATTTAGGAAGCGGAAAAGACGGCTAAATGTAAATACTGCGGCAACGAGGTTATTCTACCATTCACTTGTAATTATTGCGGTGGTTCATTCTGTGGTGACCATCGTATTCCAGAGAGACATGAATGCCCCGAATCATGGAGAGCAAGAGCGCCTAAAGATATTCCACCCATTAATACGGGGAATTGGTCAGAGAAGCCTTCTTACTCGTATTCAGTATCTTATTCTCCCAAATCTTCATCTAGAATTTTCTGGTTCAGTAAAACAGAACTTAAACATCTTTTAATTGGAGCACTCTTAGTTATGGGTGTAGGATTCTCTTATTTTCTAAGCATACCAACTAATCTTTTGAATTTGGCAATTCTGTCAATTGCGTTTATGTTATCATTTCTTCTTCATGAACTTGCACACAAATTTTCTGCACAATACTTCAATTTATGGGCAGAATTTCGGTTAACGATGCAAGGAGCCTTAATAACTTTGATTTCAATTTTTCTTCCTTTCAAGCTTATATCTCCAGGAGCGGTTATGCTTGCAGGTTCTGGAACAAAACAAACTGTAGGAAAAACAGCAATTTCTGGACCTTTAATAAATATTACTATTTCATCTTTATGTATTTTGATTGCAGTCTTTTCTCAATCGTTATTTACAATTATCGCTTTCATAAATGCATTGTTGGCTGTATTTAATTTAATTCCATTTGGTATTCTTGATGGATGGAAAGTGTTTAGATGGAATAAAATAGTCTGGGTAATAAAATTTACCATTTCAATTATACTTATAGCATACACATATTGTGCATTGTATTAAGTATTTTTTAAAAAAATAAAAAGAAAAGTTATAGTAATTCTATGCTAACAAAAACTTCTTCGGGTACACGAACTCTCATAATTCTTCGCATTACTCGTTCTTCTGCGTCAACTATAATTATGCGTTTGTGAATGCGCATTTCCCAACGATCCCAGGTAGCTGTTCCTTGTCCGCAAGGAGTTTTTCGTACTGGAACTTTAAGTCTTTTTGTGGGAAGAGGATGAGGTCCTGTGATTTTTACTCCTGTCTTCTCAGCGATAAGTTTTAGTTCTTTGCATACATCTTCAAGCTTTTTGTAGTCAGTGCTTGTGAGCTTGATTCTTGCTTTTCTTACCATCGCCAAGATTCTCCATTTGATGTTGCCTTATCCTCTTTCCGCGTTTTAAATACTTTTTCCCTAGATAGCTAGATTTTAGCTAAACTTCTAAGAAATATCTTTGATTTTTAAGGATATAGAACTTCCGATTGTGCCATCAGAAAGGAAGAACGATACCTAATCCACCTGTTAGTAAAAAGCTTGATACTAGATAACCCAATATTGCACCAGAACACAGAAATGGAAGTCCAGCTTGCGGTTTTCCTTTAATTACAACCAGCATAAGAGCTGCAAAACCGATGAGAGTACCAAGCATAACGGACAAAGCAATGAGAAGACCATTATCGGGGATGCTATGGAAAGAAGCTGCAACAAGAATTCCTGGCATCACAATGTCACCTAATCCTAAGAAAAAGGCTTCCCTTTCTTCTTTACTTTCTAATTTTTCTTTCAATCCTTTTGTTTCCTCAAGTATTGAGTAATCTTTCGTTTTTGGAACAACCAACAATACAGGCAACTTTAGATCCATTACTGCATCTGCAAGATCGATCATGTGCTTAGTTTTATAAACTGATATTGCATCGTAAACTGCTAAACCAATTAGTAGGATTATTACTAGAAAAACGCTCAATGAAATTCCGAACAATCCTATAGAACCTACACCAACTATTATTCCACATAAATCTAGAACATACCATTCAGGATGTTTGATAAGAGCCAAAACTAGAATTGCTGCAATAACAAATGACAAAAGAATAGTCAATAGTTCAGTGAAAACGAAAGAAAGAAGAATATATAAGTTCCCCCAATCATTTGGATCACTGAAAACCTCCATATTGGCTTCTTCAAATGGTCTAGTAATAAGCATAGAAAGAAGATGGATTATAACAAATAGACCACCCATTAGGAACATTGGGAAAACAGTAGCACGATTTTCGGATTTATTATTGGTCATTGCTTCAATAGAACACAATTACCTACTTATAGAGTTTATTTTCAACAAATATTTTTCAAGGCTAAGTAAAGATATGAGTTTTAGGCGCACGCATTAAGAATAAATTTTCGAAGGATCCAAATTCAAATTAACGGGTAATTTGATATATTCATTAATACCCTCTTGATTTGGTGAATTTATAGTGAAAGTAGTAGAAATTTTGGAAGAGCTTTCGAATGCTAATGGTGTTACAGGAAGGGAAGATGAAGTTAGAAATATTATTAAGAACCTCATGAACCCGTTTGCAGATGAAATTAGAGAAGATAAACTTGGAAACTTAATTGCTTTTAAAAAGGGAAAAGCTGATGCTCCTACAATAATGATTGCAGCCCACATGGATGAAGTGGGACTTATGATAAAGAACATTAAGAAAAAAGGTTTCCTTCAATTTACGAAGATAGGGGGAATAGATGACCGAGTGATTTTAGCTCAAAAAGTTATTGTTCAAACAGATAAGGGTCTTTTACCTGGAGTTATTGGTTCAAAACCAGTTCATATACAGAAAGAAGAAGAAAAAAAGAAAGTTATTGATTCTGATAAGCTCTTTATTGATGTTGGAGCTAGAGATAAAGAAGAAGTAGAAAAGATGGGGGTTCAAGTTGGTGATGTAGTCAGTTTTGATACAAAGTTCACCCAAATAGGTAATGGAGTTGTTTTAGGAAAAGCTTTTGATGATAGGGTTGGTTGTACAGTAATGGTTGAAACATTTAGGAAACTGGAAAATATTGACTGTAATGTGTATGCTGTTGGAACAATACAAGAAGAGGTAGGTCTACGAGGTGCAACTATTGCGGCTTTTCAAATAGAGCCCGATATTGGAATTGCTTTAGATTCAACGGTTGCAGGTGATATGCCAGGTATCGGAGAAGGAGACGCTCCTGCAAAGATGGGTGAAGGTCCTGTATTAACTGTCGCTGATGCAGGCTTGATTGCGCATCCAAAGGTTTTACGGTTGCTTATTGACTCAGCTAAAGAGAATAAAATTGTTTATCAATTAGAAACTGGAATTAGGGGTGCTACAGATGCTGCCAGAATTGCCTTAAGCAGAGAGGGTGTACCAAGTGGGGTAATTTCAGTCGCAGCTCGTTATATTCACAGCCCATCGGGTATTGTAGATATTTCAGATATAGAAAAAGCTGTTCAATTAACTATCGCAACAATAAAAAATGTGTCAAAATATTTTTGATGTATTATAATTGGATTTGAAGATGCAGAAAGGTTTCAGATTTTTAGAGCATACAGCTGATGCTTTCATAGAAGCATATGGAGCCAATATAGAGGAAGCTTTCGAGAATGCAGCAACTGCGATGACTGACGTTATGACTGAGTTAGAGAAAGTTGAAGCAAAAGACGAGAAAAAGTTTGTGATTGAGGAAAAGGATGAACCTGCGCTTCTTTACAGCTGGCTTGAAGAACTGCTGTTAGAGTTTGAATTGAAAGAAAAACTCTATTCACGGTTCAAAATTTCAAAAATCGAAAAAACAAATGAAGGGTTTAGGCTACATGCAAGAGCTTGGGGAGAAGATTACGATTCAAAGAAGCATCCATCGAAAGTTGGAATAAAGGCAGCCACATATCATCAGATGGAAATCATTAAGGAACAAAGCTCAGTTACTGTGCGATTTATTTTAGATATTTAATCTATATAGAACTTTTTTTGAGAATTTAGCGAGCGAATTTTTTGATTATAAGTTTCATTTTCAAAATTAAACCAATATCCTATAATTTATTTTTTCCAGTTTAGGTTATTAGCTGGAGAGTTTAGAAAGGTTTTGTGTAAAAGCTTATAGATTGGCTTTTAGAAAGACTGTTGATGCCGGGATGGCAGAGTGGATAACGCGCAGGCCTTGAGAGTCTGTGGTCCTTTGGACCGCGTGGGTTCGAATCCCACTCCCGGCGCCTGATTACGTTCACTTGCATTTTTTTACTTCATATTTTGTTAAAATTTCATTAAATAAAGGCATTTTTATGAGTCAGAAAAGAAGTTTGGTATAAAAGCAACCGAAAATCCCAAAAAGAGTTAAGTCTATTAGATGTTGAACAGGAAATTGTCAGTTTTGGTATTAGACGTATTTACGAAGCTCAAGCTGAAGGAAAGATAACGGAAGAGGAACGAGAAAGATTGGCAAAAGAATATAAAATGAGAATGAATGAAATTAAAGATTCTATCACCGAAAACGAATCAGTTGTTGCTTTACATGAATTGGAATCTATGCAGGAAAATCTCATCAAACTGTTTAATGATCGTTTTGATGAAATAAACAAAAAAATAGGAGGCTTGAGAGGAAACCTTAACATCCAACCAGAACCAGAAATTCCGAAACCTTCACCAGTTATCACAAAATTATCATCTTCTGAATCTGATAGGACTCCCAGAAAAATAAAGAAGCCTTCCAAACCAAAGAAAACGGAAGCTGAAGAGAGAATAGATCAAATAAAATCTGAGGTAGAAAAAGTTCTAGAGCGACTTGGGCAAATGGAAACCGAGGCCTGAGAAAGTGAAATGGATAGAAGACGCCAAGAGACGGGTAGCTAAAGAGGCAGTTAAAAATGTCCAAGATGGGTTTGTCATTGGGTTAGGAAGTGGAAGTACCGCAGCTTATGTCATTAAAGAATTAGGATTGATGAAAAAACAGGACGGATTAAAGGTTCTTTGTGTCCCTAGCTCAAGTCAAGCAATGATGTTAGCCGTGAAATCAGAAATTCCTCTTACAACATTAGATGAGCATCCAAATCTTGATTTAACTATAGATGGAGCAGACGAAATTGACAACAAACTGAATATGATAAAAGGTGGGGGCGCAGCATTAACAAAAGAAAAAATTGTAGCTTCAGCAGCAAAAAAAGTAATCATAGTAGCTGATGAAACAAAACTTGTAGAAAAACTTGGTACAACTTTTCGGTTACCAATAGAGGTTCTGCCTTTCGCATTAGCTACAGTCACGAATAAAATAAAAGAATTTGGAGGAAAGCCGTTCTTACGAGAAGGAAAAAATAAGGTTGGCGCAGTTGTAACTGATAATGGCAACTATATTCTCGATGTTGAATTTGGCCCTATCGATGATGCTGAAATATTGAATCAAAAACTTAAATTTATTCCTGGTTTAATTGAAACAGGTTTTTTTATAAATATGGCAGATTTAGTTTATCTAGGTAAAAAAGATGGAGTAATTAATCTCCAGAAGTGAAATACACCATATAAGCCTGCGTTCATTACATAGTCACAAACCAAGTTCCAATAAACATTAATGCTATTGCAAAAATCTTCAATAACAATATTTGTCCGCTTATTTCCTCTTCAAGAATTTTTGGCATAAATAAACTCAAAACCAGCATATATACAAAAACAAAGAAATGCTGCAAACCAGACAACGCAGAGACCAAAGAAACATATCCTAGAGACATAGCTATCAAAGAACATATTACGCCCAAAAGATATGCACATTCACCACTAAAAGCTACAATAAATGTTCTAACTCCCAGACTTGGAAGACTCTTAACGAATTCCTTTCGAGGTTTTGAAAAACTCAAAAGACCCAAAACTCCGAAAAAAGAACCAATTATCATCCAAAAGAAAATTGACCAGTAATTTAAGTAATCTAGGAGAAACTTAAGTAAGATAGTATAAATCGATAGAATAAAACTGAAGGGGACCATTAATCTGAATGCTGAAGATAAAGATTTACCGCTTTCAGATCTTTTATACAAAATTAGAATTGATGCTACCACAATTAAGATGATTCCAAAATATTTCTGAATATTGAGAATTTCATTTAAGAATATAGCTGACAAGAAAACAACGAATATTGGAATAAACTGAAAAAGTGGAGTTATCCTTGAAATCTCCTCGATCATGAGAGCTTTGGTGTAAAACCAAAATGCAAAAACAGGTAACAAACCAACAACCATTGCAAAAATAAAGTATGGAAAATTTGAGTTAATAGGGCTTACAAAATAAAGTATAGCGGCAAAAAATAAATCTAAAATATTAAGATAAGAAACTAAAGAGTAATATCCTCTGAACTTTTTTACCATAAGAAATTTGTTGAAAACATTGTTCAATCCCCAAAATACTGGAGACAACAAGGCAAATACAAGCCAATCCATAGTTAACCTTACCGCAAATTATAGATTCGCTGATAACGGATAATGAATATAAAAGGTTTCTATAGCGGTTTTTAATTATGTTTTTACCGATTAAAAATTTTCTAATATTTTCCCGATGTATTTTTTTAAAGTTATGACTGAAAAAACTTTTAACTCTCTTAATACTCCAATGGCTTAATGAATACTCTAAAGCAAAATGAAGAAAAATGGCGAAAAGCATGGGAAAAAGCCAAAATATTCGAGGCTGATCCAGATCCAAAACTAGAAAAATGCATGGTTACATTTCCTTTCTCCTACATGAACGGCCCTTTACATGTTGGTCATGGTTTTACAGCAACTCGGGTTGATGCTTATGCTCGATTTAAAAGAATGCAAGGTTTCAATGTATTATTTCCTTGGGCTTGGCATTGGACTGGAGAAACAATAGCTGGAGCCAGTGAAAGAGTAAAAGCTGGAGATGAAACATTAATTCGGGCATTTAGAGATGTGGATGGAGTTTCAGAAGAGAATCTAAAAAAGTTTGTTGACCCTGTTTTTATGGCCTCATACTACACAAATGAAAGTAGAGAATCTGTGAAACGTTTAGGTTATTCTGTCGATTGGAGACGAGAGTTTCACACTACTTCACTTTATCCAACATTTAGCAAATTTGTAGAATGGCAATGTGAACGGTTACGTGAAAAAGGATACATCATAAAAGGAACATATCCAGTAGTCTGGTGTCCACATGATAAAAGCCCAACTGGAGATCATGATCGACAGACTGGAGAAGGGGTAGTACCCGAAGAGTATACATTAATTAAGTATCAGATGGATGATGGAACTTTTCTACCCTCAGCAACTTTCAGACCAGAAACGATCTATGGAATAACAAACATATGGATAAACCCAGATGCAGATTATGTTAAGGCAGAAATTAACGGTGAAAACTGGATTTTAAGCCAAACTGCTGCAAATAAACTAGGAGAACAGCTTAAAAAAGTAAAAATTCTTGACACTTTTAAAGGTAGAACAATTATTGGAAAAGAATTCACTAGTCCACTTAGTACAAGAAAAATGTTGATTTTACCAGGTTGGTTTGTAAATCCAGACAACGCCTCAGGAGTAGTCTATAGTGTTCCCGCTCATGCACCCTTTGACTGGCTTGCTTTAAGAGATTTACAAAATAATTCTGATTTGTTAAAAGAATTCAATATTGAACCAAAACAAGTTCAAAACATAAAACCAATTTCTCTTATCCAAGTTGAAGGTTTCGGAGAATATCCAGCAGTTGAACTTGTAGATCGGATGGGAGTGAAAGATCAGCATGATCCTAAAGCAGAAGAAGCAACAAAAGAACTTTACAAGAAAGAGTTTCATGGGGGAATATTAAAAGAAATCTGTGGAGAATATTCTGGAAAAAAAGTCAATGAGATTAAAGATGTTTTGATAGAATCTTTCAAGCAACAAGGTATAGCAGATTCTATATATGATTTACCTGAAAATGTGACATGTAGATGCATGACTCCATGCTTAGTCAAGCTTCTTGAAGAGCAGTGGTTCATAAAATATTCTGACTCAAAATGGAAACAGAAAACAAAAGAAACTTTAGAACAAGCTGCAATATATCCTGATTCAGCTAGGCAATGGTTTCTTAATATTATTGATTGGCTAAAAGAATGGCCATGTGCAAGAAGAAGTGGTTTAGGAACACCATTACCTTGGAGTCCAGGTTGGATTGTTGAAACCTTAACCGATTCTACTGTTTATATGGCATTTTATACAATTAACAAGCATCTGAAAAAGTATGATATAAAAGGAGATCAGCTAACTTTCGATGTTTTTGATTACATATTTTATGGAAAAGGAAAACTGGAAAAAATCGCGAAACTATCAAAGATTGATAGTAAAGTTCTTGATGAAATGAGAAATGAATTCCTTTATTGGTATCCTTTAGACCTAAGAGTGTCAGCAAAAGAACTGCTTCCTAACCATTTGACATTCTTTCTTTTTCAGCATACAGCACTATTTCCAGATCATCTGCCCAAAGCGATTGGCGTGAATGGTATGTTAAGCATTGAAGGAAAGAAGATGTCAAAGTCGAAAGGTAATTTTGTGACGCTAAAAGATGCGCTTAATGAGTTTGGAGCAGACGCTACTAGATGTGCATTGCTCTTAGGTGGAGAAGGGATGAACGATCCTGATTGGAGAAGAGAGACTGTTGGTGATATTTTAGGCAAACTTCGGGGTTTCTTTAATCTCGCAGACAGTATCATAGATTCTGCAAAAAATCAGAATGTTGGGCACCTCGAGGATTGGTTAATTAGTGTTTTACAACATAGAATAAAAATTGTTTCAGAAAATATGGAGCAGCTAAAGACACGAACAGCCCTAGAAAACGGTTTATTTGAAACATGGAATGACTTCCGATGGTATATTAGAAGGAAGAGTGAATTTAGCTCAGAAGTTTTGAAAGATGCATTAGAAATTTGGATTCGCTTACTGGTCCCTTTTGCACCTTACATAAGTGAAGAAGTTTGGAGTAAATTAGGGCATCAAGATTTTATTTCCCTAGCTAGTTGGCCAGTTTTTGATCAAAACAAAGTAGATATTAAAGCTGAAGAAACTGAGAATCTAATTAAAAATGTACTAGAAGATACCACAAATATTCTTAGAGCAACAAAACTTTTGCCAAAAGAAATTTTCTACTATACTGCTGCATCTTGGAAGTGGAAAGTCTACATCAAAGCACTTGAAAATTCAAGTCAAGGTAAAATAGTATTTAGTGACCTCATGAAAGAACTAATGGCAGATTCTGAACTTAGAAAAATGGGTGGTAAAATCGCCAAATTTGCCCAAGAAATTTCTCAAGAAATTAATCGGAGTTCTAATGAGATAAAGGAAAAACAAATTCAGAGTGGAATTTTGGATGAATATGCGATACTAGTGGAGTCAAAAATTTTCTTTGAAAGAGAATTTGCTGTTCAACTTTGTGTCTATCAAGAGAATGATTTGCAGATTAATGATCCACAAAATAAGGCAAGATTGGCTAAACCGTATCGGCCAGCAATTTACATCAAATAATTAATAAAAAACCAGAATTTCATAAATGAAAGAATATATCTAGGCAGTTCTTTAGACTATTGGCGGTTTAATTGGGACCCGTGGCCTAGTCAGGATAAGGCGTTGGACTTCTAATCTATGTAAGAAGAAATCCAACGACCGGGGGTTCAAATCCCTCCGGGTCCGCCATTTAAAATTTAGAACCTTGTTCTTGAAATCTGAGATTATAATAAATTGTTTTTTCATTTTTGTGATTATAATATGAATTTGGTTTTTCTTTCTAGTTTTAGAATTGGTTTAATAATTGAGTCGATTTTATGTTTATACGGAAATTATAAATCTGTCTAAGTTAAAATAGGTAGCTTGCACATTCATTAATTGATTTATTGGTGTGCAAAGAGTGATAATATTATGAATACACATGCAGAAGATCTTAAACTTCGACTAATGACTATCGAACTCCTAAGAACAGCAAAAAAAGAGTATACCTATCGAGAACTTTCAGCTAAAACGAATCTTCCTGTAACTGTTTTAAGCAGATATGCTAAAGGTCACGTTTTACCAAACGCTGAACGTGCAAAGGAATTATGGGATGTTTTAACAAAACTTGTTGGATTGAAAGCTGAATTACGTAGAAGAATAAAATTTAATTCGGCAGGTTACTTTAACAATACTTGGATAATAGGAGATCACAATATTCTTCAACAAGCAGCTCATCATGCACTTGCAACTTTTGCGGGAGGTCGAGTTACAAAAGTCTTGACTGCAGCTGTTGACGGAATTCCTCTAGGGGCCATGGTTGCAAACGCTTTAGGTGTCGATTTATTGATTGCAAAACGTAACAAGGAGGTAGGAGTTCCTGCTTTCTTAGAAGAAACTTATGTTTTACGAGGGTCCGGTGTAACAATGACTTTGTATTTACCAAAAGAGGCTTTAAAACGAAGAGATAGCGTGCTTATTGTTGATGACATGATAAAGTCAGGCGAAACTCAAGCAGCTTTGGTAAATTTTGTAAAAAAAGCAAGAGCTGAAGTTTCTGGAATTTACTCTCTAATTGCAGTTGGAGAAGATTGGCGAGAGAATTTAAAACTCCCAAAGGGAAGTCCAGTTGAGGTTGTAATAAAAATCAACAATAAATAAACAACAATTAATTTCTAATTAAAAAATAAGTTTAGAATTTGAGCAAAATAAAATATACTAACTTGATTAGTTGAGTTATATTCATTGGGAATTTTCATTTTTTGTAGAAAATGTATTATCGAACCGAAAGAAATGAAATTTGAAGTTGGTATTAATCTATGCGCACCATTGAATGGAAAGATGGAATAGTAGAGCTAATTGATCAAACAAAGCTACCTAATGAAGTAGTCTGGATAAAGATAGCAGATTATAATACTATGGCTTTGGCTATTAAAGAAATGAAATTACGAGGTGCTCCCCTAATTGGTGTAGCAGCTGCTTTTGGACTAGCTTTATGTGCCCTTCATTCAAAAACTAAAACTTCTAAGGATTTAAATAAAGAACTTGAAAAGGCAGCAGATGTACTGAAAAAAACACGCAGATGAAGATGTAAAAATTAATAAGAAGATGGGAAAACATGGAGCTGAATTATTAGATGATGGCGATACGGTTCTTACCCATTGCAATGCTGGAAGTTTGGCAACAGTTGATTACGGCACAGCTTTAGGAATAATTCGAGCTGCAATCGAAGAAGGAAAAAACATCAAGGTGATATCATGTGAAACTAGACCAAGACTTCAAGGTGCAAAACTTACATGCTATGAACTTATGCACGATGGAATCTCTGTGACATTGATCAGTGATACTATGGTGGGTTATGTTATGTCTAAGGGAATGGTAGATAAGGTTATTGTTGGTGCTGATCGAATTGTTAGAGATGCTGTTTTGAATAAGATTGGAACATATAATTTGGCCATTTTGGCATTTGAACATGGAATTCCATTCTATGTTGCTGCTCCTATATCAACTATGGATCAGAATAGTTCTTCATCTGATGCAGTTATTGAAGAAAGAAATCCATTAGAAGTTACAAATATAGGTTGTGAGAGAATCGCACCTGAAGGAGTAAAAGTTCTTAATCCAGCCTTCGACATTACACCATTAGAGTATGTTGATGCAGTTATTACAGAAGAAGGAATATTAGTTCCCGAAGTTATTTTAAAAGAAAAAAGTAGGCAATAAGATCAAATATACTTCGAAAATTCTGTTACTTCTTTTTGTTTCTGCTTTTTAGTAAGCTTTTGTTGATACCATCTATCATTGCTTCGACGCTTGCCATAACGATGTCTTCATTAACTGCTCTTGAGGAAACAACATTTCCGTCTTTATCCTCTACTTTTATGATTACTTCTCCAATGGCATCTGAACCTCCTGTGGTAGCTTCAATGCGATATTCTTTCAATCTAACATTTACTAATGGAGAAGTTAGTTTCTGAACTGCTTTAATTGCAGCATCCACTGGACCAAAACCAGTTTCTGAAGAAACATATTCTTTTCCATCTAATATTAGTCGAACTGAAGCTGTAGGAATAACTCCTATTCCAGTAACAACAGAAAAACCTGTCAAATCCACAATTCTCTTTTCTTTAATTACCTTCCCCATAATGGCACGAGCAATTGCTAACATATCAGCATCGGTAACCTTCTTTCCTTTATCGCCAAGCTCTTTGACTGTTTTTACAACCTCTGCAAGTTGATCTTTAGTAGGATATAATCCAGAATCTTCTAACTCCGCACGTATTCCACTTGTTCCAGCCAATTTTCCAGCAACTAATTTTCGTTTTCTTCCAACAAACTCAGGATTAATGGGTTCAAATGTAGAAGGAGCAACCGTTACTCCACGAGTATGAATTCCTGATTCATGAGAAAAAGCATTCTCCCCAACTATTGCTTTGTTTGCTCAATTTCTTCAAGAGCAGCATTTCCAGCTCTTTCGCCTAAACCGTTAACTGCAACATGAATCTGTGAAGCTCCTGCTTCAACTCCAGCTAAGGAGTTGGCAACTGCCATTCCAAAATCATTATGGCAATGAACACTAATGGGTATTTTAACAACACTTTTTACATCTTTAATTAGCTGTTGCATCGTCGTGGGAATCATAATCCCTACGGTATCAGGGATATTTATCCGGTCAGCTCCAGCTTCTTCTGCTGCTTTACAAATTTGTTTTAGAAAAGTTCTGTCTGTTCTTGATGCATCCATCGGAGAATATTCGCAAACCATACCGTGACTTTTAATGTATTCAATCGAATCGATAGAACTATCCAATACCTGTTCAGGGGTCATGTTCACTGCATATTTCATTTGAACTTCAGAAGTTGAAATGAAAGTGTGAATTGCATCAACATCACATGCGATAGCCACATCGATATCTTTACGTTTTGTTCGAGCTAAACCACATATTTCTGCTGATAGTCCTAATTTAGAGATCTCTTTAGCAGCTCGTTTCTCACCTTCTGAACTGATGGGAGTGCCCGCTTCGATTGAGTCTACACCTACTTTGTCTAATTGTCTTGCAATTTCTAATTTCTCTTCGGTGGTTAAAGATACTCCGGGAGTTTGCTCTCCGTCTCTTAATGTAGTATCAAAGATTCGTATGTAATCTGCAGTTGTTATTTCTAATACCCCTCTTTTTTACAATCAATTCTATTTAGTACTATTGACGATTTCTTTGGCCATAGCTTTAGCCATGTCTATGGTTTTTGCCTTGCCGCCAAAATCTGGAATAGTTATACCCTTTCTCAAAGTTTCAGTAACTGCATCTTCGATAGCTTGAGCTGCCTTCAAACATTCTTTGTCCTTATATTTTTCGCCTAACCAATCAAACATCATTTTAGCTGATAAAATCATTGAACATGGATTAGCTGTTTGTTTTCCCGCTCGATTAGGTGCTGAACCATGAATTGGCTCAAATAAGGCAAAGTTATCACCGATATTTGCTCCAGGAGCCATACCTAAACCTCCAATCAGTTGTGCTGCTTCGTCAGAAAGTATATCGCCAAACATGTTTGGGGTAACAAAAACATCGAAAGTTTCTGGTTCTTTGATCAATCGCATTGATGCAGCATCAACATATAATTCGTCAAATTTTATGTCTGGATATTGTTTTGCTACTTCTCTACAAGTCCTTGCGAAGAGACCACAGGTCTTTTTCATTACATTAGCTTTATGAATTGCCGTGACACGTTTTTTTCCGTTTCTTCTTCTGGCTGTTTCAAAAGCTTTCTTTGCTATTCTTTCACTGTTCTTTTTTGTTATTACACGAATACAAATAGCAGAGTCGTCCATTTCAAATTCTATTCCTCGATAGACGTCTTCAGTGTTTTCTCGAACAAAAATCATGTCGATGTCAGGTTTCAGGCTGGGAATTGAAGGATATGTTTTGATTGGACGTAGATTTGCATATAAATCGAACATTATTCTAAGTTTAACTATTACATCAGCAGCTGTTTCTCCTACGGGACCTTTCATGCATGCATGCGAGTTTTTGATCACTTCAACTGTCTCTTCTGGAAGTGCTATTCCATTTTTTTCGTAACATGTATCTCCTGCATTAACCTTAATTATTTCCAGATCAATGTCGAATTTCTTTTGAACTGCGTCTAAAATTTTTAGGGTGGCCTCTGATAATTCCGGACCTATTCCATCTCCGGGAATCAAAGATATTTTGTATTTACTCATTTTGTTTAAATCTCCTTTTAAGATGGTTAATTAATCCTTCATCCTCAAGAATTTCCATAATAAATTCTGGAAGCTTAAGAGCCTGCAATATAGAGCCGTTAGTTAAATCTTCAATTTTACCTGTTTGCAAATTAACAGTTAATATATCCCCTTCTTTCACTTTTTTTGAAATCTCGGCACATACTAAAACAGGTAAACCGATTGTTATTGCATTTCTATAGAATATTCTAGCAAATGATTCAGCTAATACACATTTGACACCAGAATATTTCAGTGCTATTGGTGCCTGTTCTCTACTACTTCCGCAACCAAAATTTTTGGCTCCTACAACAATTATACCTTCAGCTGCTTTTTGTGGAAATTTTGGATCTAAGCCTTCCATTGCATGTTTAGCTAATTCGTATGGATCTGTGTGAACCAAATATGGTCCTGGCAGGATAACATCTGTGTCAACGTTATCTCCAAATTTTATCACTTTTCCAGTTATAGTCAATTTAATTCACCTGTGCAATTTTTGTTGGATCTGTTATTTTTCCAGTTAACGTTGATGCTGCTACTGTAGCAGGTGATGCTAAATACACAAAAGATTTTGTACTTCCCATTCTTCCGATGAAGTTTCTATTTGATGTGCTTATACACGTTTCACCTTCAGCTAGAATACCCATATGGCCTCCTAAGCATGGACCACAATTTGGATTACCAATTATTGCACCAGCATCCATGAACGTTTTTATTAGCCCTTTAGTTAACGCTTTTAGGTAAATTTCTTGAGAAGCAGGAATAACAATTAACCTTATTCCTTTTGCAATTTTTTTGCCTTTCAATATTTGTGCAGCAGCCTCTAGATCCTCTAGTCGACCATTGGTACAAGATCCTATAAAACCTTGGTCGATCTTGATATCC
>JARRMB010000046.1:0-6939 GCA_037386325.1 Candidatus Bathyarchaeota archaeon | reverse complement strand
TTATTCCAAGAAGAGGATAGAACGAAAAAATTTTATAAAGTTACCTAGAAAAATCGTAACAAATGACTTTTTGAAGGATTGTTTTGGTGTCAGCTAAACAAATCAAAACCACATACGGTGAAGGAGATTACCTCACGTACATGGAAAATGCAAGAAGAATCGTTGACTTTGATATTTCACAAATTATGCCGATGGTAGCTGACCTTGGACTTGGCGGAAAAATAGAATATGTTTTGCAAACTAGAGGAAAGCGGTTAAGACCAATTATGGTTTTACTAAGCGCACAAAGCGTTGGTGGGCAACCTGAAATTGTGAAAAAATTGGCTTTAGCGATTGAGATGCTTCATGTCGCCACTCTCATTCATGACGATATTTTGGATCAAGAAACATTTAGAAGAAATGAATTAACTGCTAACATAAAATGGGGTATCAGAGATGCCGTTCTGGTTGGAGATGTGTTAGCTTCTCTTTCACTTTATTTAAGTACTGACTATACTCACGAAATAACAAAAATAATCTCCCAAACTTGTTTAATATTATCTGATGGCGAGTATTTAGATGTAAAAGAAACAATGAACACCCGAAAAGAGAGTGATTACATGGAAACAATTTGCAAAAAGTCTGCGTCGTTATTCAAAGCTTCAACTCAATGCGGGGCAATTGCTGTAAAAGCTAATCGCGATGAAATTTATGCTTTGAGTGCATTTGGTGAGAACTTCGGGTTGGCATACCAAATAAAGGACGATCTTTTAGATAGTATCTCCTCTGAAGGTGCTCTTCCTCAGGATATTAAGATTTTTCGAGTTACTTTACCGATAATTCACATGTGTAAATCGGTCAAACAGGAAGAAAAAAAGGAAATTTTCCAAGCAATTGCAACAATTGATGCTCAAAATCTTAAAGAGAGAAAAAAGACAATAAATATGTTGTATAAATGTCTAGAAACCACAGGATCAATTCTTTATTGCACCGATAAAATAAACCAATACGTTACTAAAGCCATCACGAGCCTAGAACCGTTAAAAGAATCTATTTTCAAGACCTACCTTATCGAAATGGCAAATTCTCTAAGAGTAAAATACTAATCATCATGAGAATGATTGTAACATCAAAACAATCGCTAATTTGTCTTTCTTTTTTGATGGTCAAAGTATTCCTACAAAAAAATAAATGCAATTCACGTCATATCCATTACAATGGCTGTTGAACATCAAATGAGTAATCAAACGTCAAGAGCCAAAATTTGGTGGTACGCCATTCGCTACCATTTCGTTACTCCAAGCATCTTCACAGCGGTCGTAGGTGGATTAGTCAGCTGGGCAAATGGTGAATTCTACTTTTGGCTTTTCATTCTCGTTTTGTTAGTATTAATTATAAACCATATAGGTCTGAACACGGCTGATGATTATTTTGATTACAAGCACTCTGTCGATAAACTGAAATCAGGAGAGAAGAACCCGTATTCAGGTGGAAGTGGAACTCTTAGTAGCGGAATGATCAAACCATCGAAAATGTTTTTAGCTTTTTTACTTTGTTTTGTTATCACAATTTTGGCGGGGTTTTATTTAACAACTATCCGAGGGTTACCTGTTCTACTTTTTGGTTTATTTGGAGTATTTTGTGCTATTTTCTATACTGCGCCTCCGTTGCGTTTCGGATACCATGGGTTTGGTGAATTGTCAATCTTAGTAAATTTTGGAATAATAATTGGTTTAGGTGCTTATTATGTTCAAGTACAGATGTTTACTCTTGAAGCATTTTTAGCAACTTTTCCTATAGGTCTTATGATTTTTTCGATGATCGTCATAAACGAAATTCCAGATATCGAAGATGATCGTTCAGCTGGAAAAATTACTTTAATAGTTAGATATGGTAAAGACGCAGGAATCAAACTGTACATTACAAGCTGGTTATGTGTATATGCTATTATATTTGGTGCAGTTTTATTACGAATAATACCAGTATTCACATTATTTGCTTTCTTTTCATTTCCGTATGTTTTAGGATCAACAAAGACATTAAGAGAACAATACAACAATCCAATTCTAATGGCACCGTCAAACTTGGGAACAATAAAGGCCTTCAGCATCGCCAGTTTTGGATTAATTATTGGTTACTCAATTCAAGGGATACTCAACGGTGCAAATTTAGCTCAATTAGCTTTCACATTGTTGGCAGTGGGTGCAGTTTGTGCTCCAGCAGCTATCCCAGTGGCACACACTCCCAAAGAATAGTTCGATTCTGTTTAAAAAAGCAAGATACAAGATTTTATATTAAATTTTTTTCAGACCCAAATGTTAAAAAATTTAAAAACATTAATTTTATTCACCTTGGGGAAGGCATTTTTTGAAATATCAAATTCTAATTGTTGGTGCAGGAATTGCAGGATTAACGGCTGCATTAGAATCTGTAAAGTTAGGATTTAAGGTCGCAATTTTTGAAAAAAATAAAAAAATTGGTTATCCACTTTCTTGTGGAGAATATATCCCTAATCATGTTGAATTGAATAAAATTTTTCCAAATGCTTCAAATTTCGAGAAATTATTATCTTATCCAAACGAGTTTGTCAGAAATAAATGTATAAAAGTATGTGTTCATTGTTCTTCGGAGCGGTTTTGGGAATTTAAGTTAAATTCAATCGTTTTAGATCGTCATGGACTTCAGCAATATTTAGCAGATCAATGCATATCGGAAGGAGCTACTTTATTCAAGGGACATGAAGTTGAATCATATAATCAAAATGGGCATCTAATTTTTACTAATAAAAATATTCCAAAAGTTAATGGAGAAATCTGCATAGCAGCTGATGGACCAATTAGTCGTATAGCAAGGAATGCAGGATTACACTTACCTCATATTCCATCTGAATTAAGTCCATGTAAAGGCTATATAATTGAAAATGCAAAATTAGATTCAGATACATGCCATGTTTTCTTTAGTTCAAAATACGCTCCGGGTGGTTATGGTTGGATAATTCCATGGAGTAGCAATAAGGCAAATATTGGAATAGGAATCCGAAAGTCGTTTTTAAATGCTAATCAAAATCTTGGAAAGTGCTTAAACCATTTTTTTAAAGAAAATCCTGTTGTTTTTAGAATCGTAAAACATTCGAAAATAATAGAAAGAATCCATGGTTTAGTTCCTGTAGGTGGACCAATACCAGAGACATACACTTCTAATCTCATGGTTATAGGAGATGCAGCTGGATTTGTGATGGCATGCAATGGAGGAGGCATTCCAACAGGAATCTTAAGTGGTTATTTAGCTGCACAGGCAGCAAAAAAACATCTTACTGATAATGAACCTTTGCAAATTTATGAAAAAGAATGGAGATACCAAATGGGCGATACATTAAAAAAAGCATTACATATTCGGAAGATCACAGACAGGATTATGATAAATGACTCTCTATTAGAGATTCTTTTTGATATGGTTGGTTCCAAACGGGTAGGAGAACTTATGACATGTCATATACCATTTTTAGTCAAAATAGGATCCCCAATTGTAAACACTTATCTCAAATTATTTTCAGAGAATCATTAGAAAATTAGGTAGAGACTACATAAGCACTGGATAACAAAGAAGAATTGGATGATTAAATGATAATTGTTTACTTTTAGTCTAGATGGTTCTTTATTTAACGACCAATTCTACAGTAAGAAGTAGTAGTGACTGACAAAAATTCAGTGATCACAACTACTTCTAAGAAGAGTTACTTTTAAGAAAGCTTTTTTGTGTGTTCGACTTTTGGAACTGATAAGGTTATTGTGTTTCTTCTGTTAAGAGTTTTTTTCCTTTTTCTGTGTATTCGATAAATCCAAGTTTGTTAAAGAAATCTAGTTGGTCATCTAGCTCAGCCGTTTCTACGAGTTTGCCGTTGACTATTTTAAAGAAGAAAACCATTCTCATTGTTATTTTCTTTCCTGTAGCAGGTAATTGAATTCCAAAAAGAGTCCAATCTCCAGTGTGAGTACCCGTTGCTTTTACTCTAATCCAGACTTTTTTTCCTTCACACATCATGTCTTCTATTTCTTCATGCCAATCTGGAAAACCATCAAAAGCCATTGTAAAAAGTTTCTTGAAGGGTTCTCGTCATTTTTGTTGATGAGTATGGTCAATAAAGTCTGGCGCTACTAATTCATCAAATATTTCTAAATCTCTATTATTATACGCTTCAATAAATTTTCGCATTATTGCTTTATTTTCTTCTATTGACAAACACAAATCTCTCCCTTTTATTATAATTATATTCTAATTCAAATAAAAATTCAACTCAGACTTCTCTCATTATCAAGGTTTCTTCATATAATCTTCTTAATTGCTGTTCCAATTCTGGAACAAAGTGTTCCTCAGGGAGAGCTAAATGATGTTAGAACCCTGATATTATAGTGGATTGCTTCTATGAAACTCGGCAAACATTTTCTTTTTCTTATGTTTCTTTGTGCTATTGTTTTATGTGCTGGTTTCGTTGGAAATATTAAGTTAACAAAAGCCGAATCAAAGACAATTGTTGTTCCTGATGATTTTTCTTCTATTCAAGTAGCCGTCGATGAAGCATTAGAAGGGGACATTGTATTTGTTAAGAGCGGGTTTTATTATAATCAGACTGTAATTATTGACAAACGTATATCGTTGATTGGGGAAAATAAAACAAGCACAACAATATTTGGAGATTGGACTCTAAATGGAACAGTTGTTTTAGTTCTTCATGATGGTGTTATTGTCCAAAATCTTTCATTATGCAGTGTTGATAATTCGGGTTCAAGTGGAAGAGCAATTCATCTGCTTAATGTCCATCAGTGTCTAGTTTCAAACTGTATTTCTTTGAATAACGGTATTGGGATTTGGCTTTATGATTCTTCAGAAAACATATTAGAAGACAATTACATAACAGGAGAGCATACTATTCCATTCAGTGCCGGAATAAAACTTCAATATTCACACTTAAACAGTATTTCTAGGAATAGTATAACCGATCATCAATACGGTTTTGGAGTTGTTTTAAACAATTCAAATAAAAATAATGTGACTAGAAATTATATTTCTAACAATTATCATGGAATCTGGCTTAATGCATCTAATACAAACAATCTTACTGACAATAATGTTTCGTTAACTTGTAACATATTCGCTACAGCTTCAGAGAATGCGATATTAGGTAGTTTTGGAATACGACTTTTTTCTTCAAATAACACCAAAATATCAGGTAACATTGTTTCATCTATTCCAAAGGGTATTCAAATTGTAGCTACATCAAATTTTAATCTCATAGAAAACAACACCATAACTAATAGTACGTATGGATTTGAATTAGCCCATAATTCAACTAGTAACCTATTTGATAAAAATAAATTATCAAACAGCAATTACGGATTAATGATTCAATATGCTTCAAATAACACTTTATCAGCTAACAACGTAACAAACAATCAGGTTGGTGCCAATTTTGAATACTCAGATTATAATCTTGTCTACCATAACAACTTCATAAATAATACCATACAAATTTCTAACATTGACACTGTATCCGAAAATAAATGGGATAACAGTTCAGAAGGAAATTATTGGAGCAACTATAACGGTACTGATAATATTGGAAATGGAATAGGAGATACACCCTACATAATAGATGAAAACAACCAAGACAACTATCCATTCACCAATCCAATAGACATCGAAACCATTCCAGAATTTCCTTCATGGTTCATTTCACTTATGCTATTAGTTTTAGCGGTCATTGTAATTATAATTAAATGTAAAAAAAGGATGTAGGGTATTGTTGCTTCTAATTCCTAAAGTTTGTAAAAACGTAAAAAATGGTCAAAACCACTTGAGAACCGGGATGAGGTGGCTCCACACCGCTGATTTCACCCAATAATTTTACCCCGCTATTACACCTTTTTCTAAGGATTAATTTTCAATTCTCCATTACTCGATTGCATCATTATGAATGTGCGTGCACTCAGCTCTCCAAAATATCTTCATTAACTATAGAATTCCAGCTGGATAAAAGTTCTTTCTTGTTTTTCATCGTAAATTTTGCTTGTTCTAATTTATTAACGATAAGTAAATCCAAGACTTTTTGAATTGGTACTGCAAAAAAGGGAATTTGGCACTTTTCATCAGCCTTGACAAATCCTCTACTTTGCATTTTTTTCAAACAAATACGAATTTGACGAATCTGCATATTAAGAGCTTTGGCAATTTCTCTTTGACTTTGGGGTCCTCTTTTTGTTAGTTGGATATAAATCTTTGCTTGTGTCTCAGTAAATCCAAGTTTCACGAGAGTATGGTGCATTAATTCTTTATTCAATTATTATCATCCTAATTTTTTTAGATTAAAAAATAAAAGAGGAGATTTAGAATTCGATTTTTTTCGTCGTCAAAATCTGTTGGTTCATTGATTAAAAGGGTTTGTTTGTGTTAGTTTTTGTGAATTGTCTATCCTTTTATTAAGCAATAACCTGTCAAAGTGACAAATGGCGGAGGTCCAATATAGGAAGCTATGATTGTTTGCCCCTCAAAATTGCCGAAGCCCCGAAGCAACATATGCTCAGTTAACCAGTTGGCTGACATTGCTGGTGGTAATGTTGTCACCCCGAAATATTTTGCTTCAGTGTTACCTGCAAAACCGTCAGCTGAACCTGAGCTACCAATATACCAAACATTATCAACACGAGTGTTGAAAATACCTGTTTTCGGGTTGAAAGTCGCATCAAAGATTGCATTAACGTAAACGGGATAATTTGTACTTCCTATAGTTGTTAATGCAGTGAAACTAAGTTGTTGTCGACGAATCTGAAGAATACCTCCATTAGTTGTCCATACTTCACCAGGCACAACAGAAGGAGGTCCAGTTATTATTGAAGACAAAGGAACCCATTGCCCATCAGTTTTATCTGCCATCACCGTAGCAGAAAAAGGAGTTGCCAAAATAGC
>JARRMB010000045.1:0-7026 GCA_037386325.1 Candidatus Bathyarchaeota archaeon | reverse complement strand
GCAGATCTAGCTCTTCTTAGGTCTTTGTGTTGCATATCAAGAAGTCTTTGGTCATTAGTCACTGCATGAACTGTGGTCATTAAGCCTTTTTCAATTCCAAAATTCTCATCGAGTACTTTTGCGACTGGTGCTAAGCAGTTAGTAGTACATGAAGCTAATGACATCACATTATGTTTCTTTGGATCGTAAAGATCGTCATTTACTCCATAAACCACAGTTAAGTCAGCACTAGTAGCTGGGCTCATTGGTGCAGATACAAGAACTTTTTCTGCTCCGGCTTCAAGATGTTTTGAAGCTGAAGCGTAATCTCTAAATCTTCCTGTTGATTCAACTGCGACGTAAACATCCATTTCTTTCCATGGAAGTTTTGCTGGATCAGGTTGTGCTAAAATTTTGAGTTCCTTTCCGTCAACTATTAGTGATGAACCTTTGACTTCGACGGAAAAGGGAAATTTACCGTGAACTGTATCATTTTTTAGTAGATGTGCTAATGTTTTTGCATCAGTTAAATCGTTTACTGCTACAAAGTTTATATCCGCATTTTCTTCAAGGGCTGCTCGATATAGGAGCCTCCCTATTCTTCCAAATCCATTTATTGCTGCATTCACCATTTTTTAAACACCTATATTCAGGTTTGAAACTGTACTGAGTTTCAAAATATTAACTTTATTGCAATATTTAGCAGAAAAAAATAAAAAAATTAGCGGAAAGAAATCCGCTATAAAACATATTGCTTAGGCTATCTTTTCGAGAACTTTATCAACTTTGATCTTATGGCTTCTAAGAGCTAACTCGTTAGGATCTACTCCTAAAGATAATGCTATAAGTTCTGAATAATGAAGAATAGGCATATCATATATTTCTTCAAATTTTGATTTTACTTGAATTTGTCCGATATCCAAAGCAACAAAACAGAATGGGCATAATGTGCTTATACAATCAGCACCTGCTTTGCTCGTATTCATCAATTTTTCTCTTGCTAGACTGAGAGCAGCTTCGTCAGATATACCTCTCATTAAGCCTCCGCAGCATTTTAACTTATTTCGATATTCAACAGATTCTGCTCCAAGAACCTTTATCAAATTTTCAAATATCTGTGGTCGCTCAGGATCATCAAAATTCAATAGGTGACTAGGTCTAAGCGAATGACATCCATAAAATGCTGCTACTTTTAGATCGCTTAATGGTTTAATGACTTTTTCTTTTATTTTTTCAAGACCGATATCTTCCATTAAGACTTGGGGAAAATGTTTTACTTCGATGGACCCTTTGAATTCTTTACCAACTTTAGCTAATACTTTGTTAATGTGATCTTTTAATTCTGAATCTTCCTTGAGAGCTGCATTAACCATTGCTAATGATTCAAAACAACCATTACATAAAGCAACGATATTTAAACCCGCTTCTTCAGCCAAACAAATATTATAGGCCGCTACTGCTTGACTGCTTTCCAGATTAATTGATTGAATCGGTGGAGGACAACAACAGGTAAAACCCTCTAAATCCACTAGTTCTATTCCTAATTTTTCCAAAGTTTTTCTTGCCGATATTTCGTAGTTTGGTTGACGAGCAGGTATTGTACATCCCAAAAAAATTGCATATTTCATCATTTTGATTCCTCTGTCTTTTCTGGTTTAATAAAACCTGTTTCAGAGAGAATTGTATTCAAATCATCTAGAGCTACAGATTTAAGTGGAGGTAAACCATATTCTTCGCGTTTCTTTTCTACAAATTTGGAAATATTTACAATCCGTCCCTCAGACATTAGTGCAGACCCAAAATCAGCATATATATTTGGAGAGTAACCATCCTTTACTGCAATATTTCTCAAAGCATAGAATAATTCAGCGATCTCAACATTTTGCGGACATCGTTCTTGACAATTAAAACATGAGGTGCATAACCAAATTGGCTCTGTAGAAATAACTTCATTTCTTTCTCCTAATAAAGCCAGTTTAATGACTTCTCTTGGATTAAATCTTGAATCAATTTTAGCTATTGGACAGCTACTAGCACAAGTTCCACATTGGTAACAGGACATTAAAGTCTCACCGCCATGACGTCTTTTAACTTCTTCAGAGAAAGACAAACTTTCAGTTATTTTTGAATTATTTGACAAAAATATTTGCCTCCTTTAAGAATCCTTCAAGATTTTCAATTGACCTAGATTTGCTACACGGTCAGTCATCATTTTTGCAGCTTCTGCAAATTGTGCTCCTTCAATATAGACCATTTTAAACATTTCCAAACGTTCAGGTTCTATGCCATATTCCTTTAGCAATACCTTAGCAAGATCCATCTTCTTTTCAGCTTTTCCACTGCCCACTTCGTAATGGCAACCATCGGATTTGCACCCAACTACCATAACTCCTTGGGCACCGGCTTTAAAAGCTTCAAGAATTTGGTTAACTCGAACTATTCCTGCACATGGAACTTTGATAATCCGTACATTCGCTGGATATTCTAATTTGGCCATACCAGAAGAATCAACAGCAGTATGTCCACATTCTTGACAACAAAAAGCTAAAACCAAAGGTTTTGATGTTCCATTTATTGATAAAAGAGCATTAATCTGGGCATCCATTTGATTTGGTCTAGAATGTCTGAGCTCTATAGCGTTTAATGGACAGGTTCCAACACAAACTCCACAACCTTCACAAAGTAAATCATTAATTGTTGCAACAAAATGATCAGCGGTAGTTGTTTCCAGACTTATAGCTCCGTAAGGACAAGTTACTGGACAGAATTCACAATCTCCACAATATTCATCATTGACTATAGCAGTTCGTTGATCCTTGACTATTTTGCCATTTATCAAAAACTTTGCAGCTTTCATAGCTGCTGAATGTGCATGCAGAGAAGCAGTCGGGGCATCTTTTGGGAATGTAGCTCCACCACAGAGATAGGTACCTCTTTGTTTGGTTTCGGTTGGTCTGAGTTTAGCATTGTATTCTTTGAAAAACCCATCTTCATTTAATTCGATTCCTAGAAGGTCTGCGAGTTCTTTTGTTCCTTCAGGTGGTACCATTGCAGTCGCCAAAACAACTAAATCAGCTTCTAGGTCCAAAAATCTATTTAGAAGCGCATCTTCCACATCAACAATTAATTTACCCTTTTCGTTGTCAGCATAGATTTCTGTTGGTCTTCCTTTAACAAATTTGATCCCCAGTTCTCTAGCTTTTTCATAATAGTATTCATGCTCTCTTCCAGTAGTTCTTATATCAATATAACAAATGGAGATTTCGGAATCGGGATTAGATTCTTTTATTAAAGAAGCGTTTTTCAAAGAGATCATACAACAAATACTTGAACAATATGGATTGTATCGTCTATCTCGAGATCCAGCACATTGAATAAAAACAATTTTCTTTGCTAGTTTGCCATCTGAAGGACGAATAATAGTACCATTTGTTGGACCAAAATCATCAATCATTCTTGCTAATTCAAGATTAGTTATAACATCAGGATATTCATCATAGTGGTATTCTTTTATTGCACTTGAATCGAATTCTCTGAATCCTGTGGCCACAACTATACTACCAACATTTAATGTAATTTGTTCAATTTTTTCATCCAAATTTATTGCGTTTGTTGGACAAATCTCAACACATTTTTCACATTCGTGGAATTTACAAGCTTTTTCATCAATAACATAAGTTTGTGGATGAACAGTTGGAACATTTATATAGATAGCTTTTCGTTGGTTCAAGTTTGCATTGTACCCATTCGGGGTCTCTACTGGACAAACAGAGACACATTTATCACAAGCTACGCATTTGTTTGCGTCGACATATCTTGGTTTCTTTTTCAATGTGACTTTAAAATTACCTGGAGATCCTTCTACAGCTACAATTTCAGTATTTGTCAAAATATTGAGATTAGGAATTTCACTGAGACCAGAACGGTAAACACATTTTCTTGAAGTATGGGTAATAGTCTTAACATCAGAGGATGGAGGTTGGATACAAATAGCACAGTCGTCTGTTGGGAAAAATCGGCCTACTCGAGCCGAGAGACCGCCAAGAAAAGGTGATTTTTCTATTAAAGTTACATTTATGCCTAAATCTGCTAAATCCACAGCAGTTTGCATGCCCCCAATGCCTCCACCTATAACTAATGTAGACTTCAAAGCGGGATATTCAATTTTATTGATTGGTTCAAGAAGCTTTGCTCTTTCGATTGAAGATAAAAGCATTGCTTTAGCTTTTTCAGTAGCTTCTTTTGGTGTTGATCGATGAGGCCAAGCACAGTGATCTTTGATATCAATTACTTCAACTAGGTAAGAATTTAATCCTGCATCTTCTACTGCTTTAGCTATATTTACATCACTTATCTTGGTGAGGCTTTCAGCCACAACTACTCGATTAACTTTTTCATCTTTAACTGCATCAACGATTGTCTGTAATCCTTTACCTCGCCAAAATTCATTGGCTCTTGCGATGACGGTTACATTTGGTATAGTCTTCAAGAAACTTGTAAGAGCGTCAAAGTCGAGGATTTCAGAGAGCTGCTTGCCACAGTCAGATAAGAATACTCCGACCTTAGGTTGCTCCATTTTTCATTCGCTCATCTTTGAAGTGTCTTAACTAGTTTCTTGGAACTATCAAAGATATTTACTTCTAATGGCATCTCACCGACAGCAAAATGTGTTGCACAAGCCCAACATGGATCATAAGCTCTGAAAGCCATCTCAACCATATTAAGAAGACCATCATTAACTTGACCATCTTTTATAATACCTTGGGCAGCATTTTTTATTGACATACATATACCTGGTGCATTATGGGTTGTCGCCACAACTAGGTTAACTTTCTTTGCTAGAGCATTTTCATCTAATTGATAATGATGAATCAAAGTACCCCTTGCAGCCTCAGTTATTCCAACGCCTTCTCCAGGTTTTCCGGGTTTATTTCGAATATCTTTGCTCGTTATTTCAGGATCTCTGACTAGTTCAAGACCTCTTTCAGTGGCATACAATAGTTCAATTAGTCTAGCCCAATGAAAAGCTAATGTAGCATGGACTGGTTTTCCTCCAAGAGTTTTATACATTCTCTCATATTCTGCTTGTGCTAGAGGTGTCGCCATACCATCAGAGGCATTAAGTCTTCCAAGAGGACCAACACGATATATTCCACTGTCTGGTCCCGCGGTAAGACCATTCCAGCCGATCTCTTTCAAATAAGGCATTTTCACATAGGTCCATGGTTCTACGTGTTCTTCAATAATATTCAAATATTCTGAAGGTTCAAATTTAACAAACTCTTTTCCTTCAGGATCTACTACACGAATTTTTCCATCGTAGAAGTTCACTTTGTTATTTTCATCAACTGTACCCATATAATATGTTGGTAGGTTGTAAGGATCACTCGTTATCAAATTTACATAATCAGCATTTTTTAGAACAATATCATCAAAAAGTTTCAAACTAAATTTAGCAAATTCGTGACAACTTTCAAACATGTTCTCTATATCTTGACGTTCTTCTTCATTTATTGCTTTGGCTATTCCACCCGGCATCGCTGCGCTTACAGGGTGTGTTGGTCTTCCTCCTATGATGCCTGTTATCCTTTGTCCATATGCACGATGTTTTATTACTTCACCAGCTATTTCCAATCCAGCTTTTTCAATTACTCCAAGAATATTTCGCTTGGCAGCTGGAGCATCGGGTCCGACAACGAAATCTGGACCTCCTAAGAAATAGAAGTGTAGTATGTGATCGTAAACATAATATCCAGAATACTCAAGTTCTCTTAATTTTTTAGCTGTCTCTGTTGGTTCTACATTGAATGCAGCATCTAGGGCTTTTGCACCTGCCATATGATGAGCTACTGGACATACACCACAAATCCTTGTCGTTATTATTGGAAGATCTTCAGCACGTCTACCTTCACAGAATCGCTCAAAACCACGCAGTTCAGGAACTTGGAAATATGCATTTTCAACATTCCCTGAATCATTAAGGAATATGGTTATTTTTCCGTGTCCCTCTAACCGAGTTATGGGGTCTATTACTATTTCTTTCATTTTTGCACCTTCCTTCTTAATATTGAATTAGCTAAAGAATACTTGTAAAATGTTCCAATTGGATCTACTACTTGTTTTACAACATCGGGGTTAGCAACCAAGGACCCGAGAGCACTTATAGCTGCTGCACCTTGATCAACCACTCGTGGACCTGGACCACCACAACCCGTGCAAGGTATGTTAACATTTGGACATTGGCATCCACATCCTGCACGAGTAGCTGGACCCATACAAATCACATTTTGGTCCCAGAAACAGGTCTCACCGTCATCTTCAATTTCATATATTCTTTTTATTTCGGTAATCTGAGTATGCTTCTTTTCACGTGGACACTCATCACAAACCGATTTGTTTGGCAAGAAACTTGAACCCTTCGGAGGCAAATTACCACTTATAAAAGCAGTAAACATTTCTAAGATTGCAGGAACAGGTGGAGGACAACCAGATATTGTATAATCAACATCTACAGTTTGTGGTAATGTTTTAACTGTATCATAAACTTCAGGAAGTTCCAATTCTCCCTCTTTCACTTTTACACTTGTTTGAGGAAGTACAGAATCAGAATTTACAGTTGATGGAGTTTCGAGGTAAGCCCTCTCGAAGACAGCATCTTTATCCCAAAGATTAGCAAGGCTTTTCACACACCCGTCGTTGGCGCATGAGCCGAAAGCCACCAATATTTTAGATTTCTGTCTCAAGAGTTTAGCCATTTTTTCATTTTCTTCGTTTCTTATTGCGCCGTTGAAGAAGCAAGCATCTATACTTTTGTCTGGCATAGCTTTGACGTCTTTATATTTTACATCAATAGCTACAGGCCAGAAGACAATATCAGCAGCTGCAACGACATCTAAGATTTTTTCATTGACGTCAAGAACAGCTACTTCACAACCTCCACAACTAGCCGCCCAATAAAAAGCAATCTTAAGTTTTTCCTTTCCCATGGGAACCACCGTTTACAAGAAACTCGATTAAAGTTACCCGAACAAATAAAGCTTTCTTTTG
>JARRMB010000044.1:0-11592 GCA_037386325.1 Candidatus Bathyarchaeota archaeon | reverse complement strand
GCCATTGTTGGTACAAATATTGTACCTGTTCCTCCAGTTGAGTCTGTTCTGAAAGGACCTAAAGTTTCAACAGAACCAGTGGGTGATGTTACTGTTACAGTAATGTTTTCCCATCCTTGTTCTGTGCTTGAGCGTGTATCAGTTATTCCCATGTGAAGCAATACTTGTTGGTTCATTCCAATTGGGTTGGGAACAGCCCCAAGATATGCAAAAGTTGTCTTGGTTTCCTGTGCTGAAACTGAAGGTAGAGCAATTAATGTTGCTGAAATAGTTAATAGTAGAATTAAAGCGATAGTAGATATTTACCCAAAAATGAGTAACAGTGTTATATCTTCTATTATGAAAATTTAAAAAGAATATAATATTAAGAAATAAAAAATCAATCGTACAAGAAAGACTGACAATTTATCAAGAAATTTGATGAATTTTAGCTCTGATGTTTAAAAAAAGTTTTTACTCCCAAAAAAAGAGGGAGAGAAAATTGTGTGTTTTTTATTTTTTGCGAAATAGACTTACTAAGCCGATGACGATGGCTATAGCAACTGCGATGAAGAGAATTATGAACATGTTGGTATAGTCAGGTACTGTTATTTCTTGTTGTTCAGGGTATTCTGGCATAGCGTTTACTACTGCTTGAGCTACTTCTTGCGGTGTTGCGTTATCTGGAAGATTTGCTACTACACTATTTGCTACTTCTTGAGCTGATGGACCTTGATATCCTGGATATGATGGATAAGCTGCGGGTGCAGGGTCAACCACAAGATAAGTTGTTGAGGTTGAACCATAATATGCTTCTGAACCATCAAAAGTGGCAATTATTGTGTAAGTTCCCACTTTTTGTGGAATGAACGAATAACCATATTTACTATATGAATCACTTGTAGCAGTGCCAATCCATGCATATTCACCATCAGGATCAACTATCTGAATCTTTACATCAACACCAACAGCATCTTCTGGACGTGGCTTTTGCATAAACTTGTATTCCATCCATGCACTCATATATTCGTCAGCAATTGCTGGACTACCTTTTGCTTCGCTGCCAGGAGACATGTCAGTAACAGTTCCAGTAACCATTACACTTTCACCCTTCTTCGCTGCAGTCATTGGAGCATTAACAGTTAATTCGCTTGGTCCTCTGCCAATACAGTAAATTGAACCATCATATGCATTCAAGTAAATCAAGTTACCATCGGCGATAGCAATAGGTGCAATTGATGTTCCCAGACCTGAAGCAGACCAACCTAATAAATTCCAAAGTTCTTCTCCAGTAAAGGCATCAACAGCATATACTCTATAACCTTTGTATAATGGTGTGTTTGGTGAATGCTCACCAGAAAATGCGTATACTACTCCATTTGATACGGCGGACAATTGAATAGGTGTAAGTCCCCAAGGTGCTTCTGCTCCTAGATTAGTATTATTGAATTTCCACAACAATGTACCATTTGCCATTGAGTAACAGAAGATTTCTCCTCCGTAACCTGCAATGTACAGATTACCATATGCTGGGAATCCTTGTCTGTTGCTGTAATATTGGAATGCTCTTTGTTCGCCAACGGGACCCCATAATAAGTCTCCATTGTCAATGCTGTAACCTGTTCTTTGTCCTGTTTGGAAATCTGTCATTGTCCAAACTCTGTTAACTGGATCTAATGGTTGCATAGCTAACATTCGTGTGATATTATTTGCTGGTGCAGGATAATCTCTTATCCATAATAGTTGACCTCTTGTTTCTGGTTTATCGCTTATAGCCCACATTGTCCAAGGATCAGGATTATTGTCTCTTGCCTGTGATGTCAGGGTAATACCACTGCTTCGTCCAAGTATTAAATCGCCTGGAATAACTCCAACGATAGATGGATTAGAGTTTCCAGGTAAATCAGGGATTGAAACGTTCCATGAATATGCTTCACTTGCATCGATTTCTTTTCCCATTGGTCTCCAGCTATTTTCGTTAAATCCTGTTCCGGCTGTTGCTGCTGCTGCAGTATTATTCCATAAAAGTAACCTGCGATCGTTATAACGCATCACATAACGAACTATCTCGCCTTTATCAGTATAAACTTCAGTTCCTCCAGGAACCCCAGTTAGATTAAATACATTCATTCCAGTAAATGCATCTATTCCAATCCATGTACTTCCTTGTGTTGCCCATAGTGTTCCTCCTACAACTCCGTGCTGATTTGGTGATTCAAAATCATATAGTTGCGCAAAACTTGGAGTGATATCGTATCTTCTCCAAAGTTCTTCACCTGTTCGTAAATCTACTGCAACGAATCCTCCACCACTTCCAGCATGATTTAATGGTTGACGATAGTAAAGTATTCCACTTACGATCATTGGGTTTCCAAATCTTGTCTCGTATGAATAACCAGAATAGAAAGTTGTGTATTCATCTCCACCAACCATTCCTCCTAACTCAATAGCTTTTGACCAGAGAATATGAGATGTAGTTGGTGAGCTGCCACCGTCTTGCCAGCGATCATCCACATCTCCACCATTAAGCCAATTTGAAGAGATAGCCCCCCATAGATGGTTTGCTCCATCGACTGGTCTTGTCCAGTATTCTGTTGGAAGTGGAGCTTCAGGAATTCCAAATACTTGTTCTTCTTGAACTGTCAGTATGGTTGTTGCGCTACTGGGAAGGTAATAATCATTTTGGTATGAACCGCCAAAATCATAAACTTGTCCAGGAAAATTAAATTCTAGATTATATGTTCCTATTTGATCAGGGGAATAAACGGTATAAGCTGATGATGTTGTATCTTGTACAATCGGCCAATTGATTGTGTCAGTTGATCCGTCTGGTTTCGTTATTGTAAGGGTATAGTCTTCGAATCGAATATCGTTGTCAATATTTGCTCCTTGAATTACCCTTTCCAACCAAACCACAATTAGTGCTGCTTGATTGACTCCAGTTGGGTTTGGTGAAACATTGATAAATGCATGTGTTGGAAGCTGCCAGGCAGGATCATGTGCAGTTACTGAACTTAAAGTTATTAGCATTGTAGACATTGTTAAGATTAAAATTAAAGCAATTACAGATTTTGAGTGATTATTAACTTTTTTCACTAATATTCCTCTTATATTTTTTACATTTTTAGATCAAAAACGAGCTTATAGTTAAATTTTAGTATGTGTGAGTCACACTTACATCAATGAAAGTCTCTAATAAATCCAAAATTGAATAATTGACAATCAGATAACCAAAAAGGAGCAATAAAACAGTGTCTACAACTGAAGAAATTAACACTCTAATGAACCTTGGTCTTACCTCATGTCAGGCCAAGGTTTTTTTAATACTTACAAAAACTGGTAAAATACTTACTGCAAAAGAGCTTTCACAATTATCGGGTATTACTCGACCAGATATTTATAGGATATTACCAATCCTCCATGAAAATGGATTAATAGAAAAAATACTAGGAAATCCGATTAAATACAAAGCAGGGTCTTTAAAGAAAACAATCACTATTCTTTTTGAAAAAAGAAATCAAGAAACTTCAAACCTAAAAATCAAAACAAAAGAATTAATTAAAAAATTAAAAATTGAAAATGAAAAAACAAATTTTCAACAAGAGAAAACAAATTTTGCGATTGTTCCACCGGGAGAATTGATTCTAAAAAAGATAGTTGATTCAATAAAAAAACTGAGAAACAGATTGATGTTATTACTTCGATAAACAGATTGCAGGAAGCAACTGAGATTTTTAACAAGTATATAAAAAAATCATTAAGAAAAGGTGTTAAAATTCGAGTCATATTAGAGCATGACGATAACAATAAGAAAATAGAGAACATGCCTTTATTGTTATTAAATCCAAATACTAAAATTAAACATTCTTTCTCAAATTCAAGAACCTCATTCATTATTTATGATAAAAAAAGAGTTTACTTTTTTCTCGAAGAATCATCAAGAGTTAGAGAATCGCCAGCACTATGGTCAAATTCTTCGGCATTATTGAATTTAGCACAATATAATTTTGAAACAAAATGGAAAAAATCAAAAACATACTAGAAGAAAAAAATTAAAATTAGAAATTTTTTCTAGTTAGGTTTTTAATTCTTAAGGAAGATATTCTTGAATAGATATAACGTGAATATTTACATAATAAAAGATAGGAGTTCATTTATATTGGTTGATTCACAATTATAATTGAAGAGTCTTCTTTTATCAGAAGGGTTTGTCCTACGGACTAACTGAAATCTTTTCCATTAGAATAAAACGAGGTGAATTCACCTGTCTCAAAAAAGAATGTTTGAAGTTAAATGTACCGAGTGTCATAAATCTACTACTGTACCTTTTGAACCAACAAAAGGAAAGCCAGTTTACTGCAAAGCATGTTTTTCAAAACATAGGACTACCCAACGTAAAACATCAAGTGGTTCGATAAAATTTGATATGAAAAATGCATGGGCAATACGTGGAAACAAAACACCAAAAAAACCAAAAGAACCAAGGAGCATTTTCAGAACTAACTAATTTTACAACTTAAAAACGTGAATAATATACCCTCTGATTTACTTTTTTCAAAATAATTAAGAATACTAAATTCAAGTATAAACATGGAAACTGCAGTCTTCAACAAACATAATGTTTAATATGAAAGTCAATCAATAATTTATTGGCGTATATGAATGGTTAAGAAAGCCAATTCTAAGATTATTTCAAAAGATATGGCTCAGAAAATTTTAACCGAAGTACCACAATATAGGGCATTTTACTTCTTTGAAGACATTGATAAATACAGTGGGACATATGCAAATAGCCTTATTGTATTCTCAAATGTACTTACTAAGATCGATAAGAAATCGTTGAATTTTCATTTAAAACGTAAAGATTTTGAGAATTGGATTAGAACAACAATAGGAGACACTCAGCTCGCTAATCAAATCAAAAAGATTGATGAAGCAATTGAAGAAGATGAACTTCTGACAAAGGTTTGTCAACTTGTAGAAAATCGTTTAATAGAATTAAAAAAATTGTTGGCGCTTGAAGAACCATACATTGAACATGATGACGACCTGTGAAAGGCTAAATAATAAGATTTTAGAACTAAAATTATTAGAAAATTAGACTTTTAAATATAAACTAAAATAACAAAAACGTTAGTGGTTTTATGACCTCAAAACAAAACAACATGGTTTTACGCTATGAAATACTGGGAATGCTTTTAGTTTCTATTCTAGGAGGATTTTTACATTTTACATTTGAAATTTCTGGGTTTAACCCAATTGTAGGTGCATTTTCAGCTGTAAATGAAAGCGTATGGGAACACTTGAAATTGGGTTTCTGGCCAATTCTATTGCTGACATTAATAGAATATAGATTAATAAAAAAACAAACTAACAACTTCTTTCTAGGAAAAGCCATCAGCGCTTTAACAATAATCACAGTAATTCCAATAATCTTTTATTTATATACAAGTTTCACAGGAGAAAGCATCTTCTTAATAGATATCTCAAGTTTTTTTATCGCTGTAATAATTGGCCAGATTCTAAGTTACTTAACAATAATACATAAAAAACTATCAAAAAACTTAGAATTAATTTCAATTACTTTATTGATAATCATGGCAATATTATTCATTGTTTTCACATTCTATCCACCAAATCTGCCACCTTTTCAAGATCCAATATCCGGTGGATATGGAATAATAAATCAAACACATTAACCTAAAAACAAAGCAAGTCTTAGAAAATAATGAAAAATCCTCAATAAAAATAAGATAAAATAATTAAAGAAATCATCATAAACAAAAATTAAATAAACTGATGTAATGAAAAATCGATAGAAAATTGTTAAAAATGATCCAAATTGGAGGTAAAAAAATGATAAAAAAAGCGCCCGATTTTTGTTTGCTTAACCAAAACAATGAAATGACGTGTCTAAAAGATTTCAGAAACAAATGGATTATTTTATATTTTTATCCCAAAGATAATTCAAAAAGTTGCACTTTGGAAGCTATAGATTTTACAAACAATTTGCAAACTCTTCAAGAATTAGATGCTGTGATTTTGGGAGTAAGCCCAGATTCTATAAAAAGTCACCAAAATTTTGCTCAAAAACACAATCTAAAATTTATTCTCCTTAGCGATCCCGAACATAAAATTATTGAAAAATATGGAGGTTGGCAATTAAAGAAAATGTATGGTAGAGAATACATGGGAGTAATTAGAAGCACATTTATTATCAATCCAGAAGGGAACATTGAAAAAGAATGGAAAAAAGTTCGAGTCAAAGGTCATGTTGAAGAAGTAAAACAAGAATTATTGAATCTAAGAAAATAAGATAAAAAAATTAAAGATTTTGAACCATCTGGACATATTTGTCAATATCAAATTTTCGTTTTAACCCTTTTGCATTCATATATCGGATTTTTCCAAAAATTTCTCTTTCTTTCCATGGTCGATCATGTTTACCAAAACACCAAGCAACTCCTGCATAACCGTTTGGATCCCTCCCATCCAATTCATATTTATTATTAAGATAAAGAGCCAACTTGTAAGCCTCTTCCGGAGACTTCGTCCATTCAATAATTTTCTTCCCCCAATACATTCTCATGTAACCATGCATTTTTCCGGTTATAACCATCTCCTTTTGAGCAGCATTCCAAAACACATCGTGAGTTTGAGCATTTTCAAATTCTTTCATCGTATAATTATATTCTCTTTTGTCGATTCGATGTTCATTTAAAGTCTTTTTTTGCCAATCATTAAGACTCTCAAAAGCATCATAATAGGTATTATAAAAAACAAAGTTTATCGCTAATTCTCGTCTTATTATTAATTCTTCAAGATATGAATCTACACCTGGACTATTCGATTCAAGAATTTTTAATGCAACATATAATGGGGAAATCTGTCCAAAATGGAGATAAGGGCTCATGTTTGAAACACAGTTCTTTGTTGGATCATTTCTTTCTTCTAAATAAGAATCCAATTTGAATTCAATGAAGTACTGAAGATGATTTTCAGCTTCAGAAAATCCTCCAATAAAATTTCTACATTTCTTGACACTTTTATCGATTTCAAGTTGTTCAATTGCTTTTTTTACATTAGTTATATCAAACGAAGGAAAATCGAATTGCAATGAATCCTTTTTTAAAATATTTTGTTCCATTGAAACAAAAAAACGATTCATAACTTTTTTTATTTTGGGTCGAAATGTTGCAGCAGAATATTCTTCCTTTGTTGAAGCTACTTTTACAGGAACAATTACATTACTTTCGACTTGAATAAAAGGGCATTTTATGTTTTCAGCAACATATTTCATCCACTTTCTTTCGATCCTAGTGTATCCTTGATCTACTACAACTAATGAAGCAGATTTTGCTAAGGTAGTAACTCCAACTTCTGGGGAAATTTTCTGAATAATCAGTTTTATTCCTTTATCTTGAAGAACATTTTGAACTTCTTTTTGCTTTCAGAATAGAATATTCAAGTGCATGATTATATTCTGCTCGTTGAGATACTTGCATCCAATAAAGAACAAAATCATTATTCTTGATGACCTGATCATTTAAGCGTTGTATTCTACTCTCATGAATCATAATTTTTCACTTAACTAGATTCAGAAGTGTTTAATTTTATTAGAAGTTCCTTTTTGTCTTATATGTACTTGTTTCATTAATAGTTTGAAGCGAGGGTTTCTTATATTTAATCTGATTATTTTATGTTGAATAATATGCCAAATTTTGCCACTCCAACAGTTGTTATAAGTAGATGTATCGAGATTGATCCAGTCAGATATAACGGAGAAATGGTTTCAAATGATTTTGTTAAGAAATTAATTCCATTTATCACAGTAATACCTGTTTGTCCTGAAATCGAGATAGGTTTAGGAACACCCAGAGAAGCATTACGTATAATTAAAAAAGACAATGAATTAAAACTCATCCAACCAAAAACTGGAATGGACTTCACTGAAAAAATGAATAAATTCGCAGAATCATTTCTAGACAATTTACCTGAAATAGATGGTTTTATACTAAAAGGAAGATCCCCTAGTAGTGCACTTAAAGAAGCAAAAATTTATTCCGGACCAAACCCAGGCGATGCTGTACTAGGTAAAGGTCCAGGATTTTTTGGAAAGTCAGTTCTAGAAAAATATTCGCACCTAGCGTTAGAAGAGGAAGGGAGACTTAGAAATCCAAACATAAAAAGCAACTTCCTCACAAAAATTTTTACATTAGCTAAATTCAGAAAAATAAAGAAAATAAAATCAACCAAAGAAATCCTAAAGTTTCACTCAGAAAACAAACTATTGCTTAAAGCATACAATGAAAAAGAAATGAGAATTCTAGTTTTTTTGAAATCATTAGATGACTACAAATCAGGGAAAATTCCTTTAAGTGTTCTAACTGGAATTTTTAAATCATGGCTTCTAAGATTCAAAGATGATTACCTATTGAACCAATCCTTTTTTGAACCATATCCAATAGAACTCGCCGATATCGATTTGATGACAAGTTATTGCGATGGAAAAGATTACTGGAAGAATTTAAATTAATAGTTCATACTAAAAATTTTTAATATATCCTGATTCCAGTGAATTCTAAGATTTTCCTTAATTTAAATTAATTAATATTTAACCTGAAAGCTCTTAACCCAACCAATGAAGCTACAATCAGAATAATTGAGCTAACGAAAAAAGGAACAAAATAACCGGCAAAAGCATAAACAAAACCAATCACTAAAGGTCCAGGAATATTAGCTACACTAGCAACTGATCCTGCTACTCCCAATATGCTACCCTGTTCATCAACAGAAATTCTTTTTGACAAAAAAGCAGGAACAGAAGTGTTAATTATCCCAAAACCTGCAGCAAGCAAAGAATTTGAGAAGAAAAAAAGTATCACATTTTGAAAAATTGGCATTAAGAAAGCCCCCATTGCCATCAACACTGGACCAAGAATAATTAATTTTTGTTCTCCCAATCGATTAGAAAGTGCGTTAATCAAAAAACCTTGCATCACTATTTGTATTAATCCAATATAAATAAACACAAAAGCTAATTCGAATTGCCCAAAACTAAAAAATTCTACACTCAATAATGGGACAATAACAGGTATTGTACCAAATGCCAAAGTAACTAAGAAAAAAATTAAAAAAATAAAACCAAAAAAAGGTTTTTTAAAAGCATCACGTATCCCACCTAAATAAAAAAGAACAAATAAAATATTTATTAAATTTAGGCTCATAGCTGCAAAACCAGGAATAGAAAAACCAAATCCACCTAGAAAAGCGCTAATAGAGGGTCCAGTAATGAAACCTGCCCCCAAAGCTGCACCAATTTTTCCCATCTCCTTTACCCTCGATTTCAGGTCTGTTATATCTGCAACGTAAGCTTGTGCTACTGCTCTTTCTGTTGCAATGCCCGCTATTAACCGAGATAAAAGTAACATAAGATATGAATTAGCGAAGGAAAAAATTGTAAAACCTATTAAGGAAATAAAAAGAGAAAGAAGTAAAATCGGTTTTCTCCCTATCCTATCTGATACTTTTCCTAATAAGGGGGAAAAGAAAAACTGCATAATTGCAAAAGAAGCAATCAGAATCCCAAGCGCTATGGGACCAGCTTGAAATTCCTCAACGATAAAGGGGAGAAGGGGGATAATAATTCCATATCCTGTTATGTCAATAAAAACAGTCAAGACTATTACAAATATTGGCGAAAGACGTTTGGCTTTTTTATCGAGTTTCATAATTGGTAATCAACTGAAAGTTTTATGGAATTAGCTATTTCATAACAGCTCAGGTAAATAAAATTGCTGTCTATAGTTTGATTTTCATATTTTATAACATGAATTATGGAGAAATTTACCGAAGTTTTTGAAGAAGTATAGTTGCAACTAAAGTCACAAGCACGATCAAAGCGCTAATCTGGGTTAATGTAATAATATTTTGAGCTGTTTGAGCTGCTGAAATTCCTATAAAAGCCCATATAATAACTAGACCATAAGCAACATCTTTCCGGGTGATTACCACTGTTAATGAAAGCAATAGAGCAATTATAATAATTAGTAAAGCCCAAAGTTCTGGATCTAAACCAAAACCATCCCAATTAATTGAAACTAAAGTTGTAGCAACATTAGCAATAGAGGCAATAGTGATCCATCCTAAATATGTACTAAAAGGAAGATGAACAGCAACTTTTTCCCTTAAATCAACAGACGATTTGCCAATATCAAGCCGAAGATATATTGCAATCAATGTTGCAAGGAGCATAAACATTATGAAAACTGAAAAAATTAGATATTCAAATTGCCAAAGAAAGATCCATACAATATTAAGAACACTACTTACAATGAAAAGCCAACCAATCTTATTTTGATAATCTTGATTCTTTTGGCTAGGTAATGCTTGAAAAATTACAAAAATTCCCAATAAAACATAGATAACCCCCCATATAGAAAAAACATAACCTGCAGGAGTAATAAGAGTGAAATTTGCATCAGAAATATCAGCAGTAACCTGTCCCCCAATCAAAGTGGTACTTCCCGCTAATGCATTAACTAAAATAGTCAAAGCAAAAGCCAAAATATTAGAAAATCTTAACAAACTAGAATAATTCTCCGACATTAAGATCCCAAATATTTTTTATCCGTTTAAATATATAAAATCTGCTGAATTCATTTAATATTTAAAATCTTTTTTTAATGTAAAAATTTCAACATATTTCAAAATAAATTATCTCTAAGAGCTAAAAACATGAGTAAAGTATAAAGAGGTGTACTACCAGTCAAAAGTGACGAGGGTAAACTTTGCCTGCAATGGAAATAGGAAGAATATGCATCAAAACTTTAGGGCGAGAAGCAGGAAAAAAATGTGTCTTAGTAGATCTTGTTGACAAAAACTTTGTTCTAATTACAGGTCCAAAAACAGTAACAGGAATAAAAAGAAGAAGAGCTAACATAAATCACTTAGAGATTACTCAAGAAACAATAGATATCAACCGTGGAGCATCTGACGAAGAAGTTACCGAAGCATTGAAAAAAGCAGGTAAACTTGAAGAAATGGACAAGACTGTTTAACAAGCCCTATCCTAATTTTCCTAACCCTTTTTTCTTCATTGGAGAACTGATATGCGAAAAATCAACGAACCATGGAATATAAAAAGAAGTTTACTAGTCAAAGCTGAGGAAGAGACCAACATAAACTTTGGTCATAACCCAAATGAGCGCCCAATTAAAGATCATATAAGATTTGGAATAATAAATGTAGATAAACCAGCTGGACCCTCAAGTCATGAGGTAACAGCTTGGGTTAAAAGAATCCTCAGTTTTGGTAGAGCCGGTCATGGCGGGACCCTTGAGGCATAATTTAGCCGGGGAAATCCCAAAGTCACTGGTATTTTACCAACTGCAATAGAGGATGCCACAAAAGTTATTCAAGCACTTCTACTAGCAGGTAAAGAATATGTTTGTGTAATGAAAATACATTCCATGATCCCGGAGGATCGAATAAAAAAAGTTCTAGAAGAGTTCCAGGGAACATTATATCAACGGCCTCCTGTCAGGTCTTCGGTTAAACGCAAACTTAGAACAAGAACACTTTATTATAACGATTTCTTGGAGATGGACAAAA
>JARRMB010000043.1:0-7224 GCA_037386325.1 Candidatus Bathyarchaeota archaeon | reverse complement strand
GTCACCCAAACTGCAGTTAGTAAATACACAAGTCATTGCAGAGGTGCAATTTTTGAAGTCACAGAGGTAGATGGAGTTGAACCCATTTTTAAAAAAACTGTCTTGTTGCTAGCTAATGGGGACATGAACAAATATGAACTAGTAGAAAAACTTTGTACAGTTTGCAACATCATTAGAAAAAGTGGATTAATGTGTATAATATGTAAAGTCTCTGATCCTAACATTGACAATAGTCAATGTATTGGTTGCTGTCCAAATGGCAAAAAATTAAGAACTTAAAATCGGATAATAAATAATCTAATCAGATTTTAAATTAATTTTGAAAAAAGATAAGCTAGGTTGTTTCTTTAGCAGTTTTCTTTGTAACTTCTTTTACAGCTTTCTTTACAGTTTTCTTTTCAGTCTTTTTTTCGGTTTTAGCTGATTTCTTTGCGGTTTTCTTTTTAGGTTTCTTTTTAGATTCTTTTTCAGCTTCCTTTTCTGTCTTCTCAGCCGCTCCAGGTTTCGTGAAGGTTTCAACAAATTTTATAGTAACTAACTCGGGAAGAAATCGTTGAACGTCAAAGGCAATACCTCTTTTTGCAAGTTGAATTCCATCAACATACAGAGCCTCATCAGGAATATTAACGATTACATCTTTTTTATCAACTGAAAAATTGAATTTTTCTGCTTCAACAGTAGGGACTCTACGATGAATTAGAGCAGAAATTTTTTCTTCATCAGTCTTAAGTTTATTTTGGACAGTAATATCATAAACAAGAGTCTTGCCAGCTAAAGGAGGATTAAAATCAAGAGTTACACGTCCAGAACCCATCGTTCTAACTGTGGCAAGTCGTTTATCATACTCAATTTGTGCCCCTAATTTTGGATTAATTCCTCGAGCTGCTAACCTCTTAAGTGGAACAAGTTTTACTTTTTCGGGATCTCTATTTCCAAAAGCATTTTCAGGAGGAATTTCAACTGAATCTTTTTTATTAAGTTTGAATGTAAGTAAAGCTTCATCTAAAGCTTTTAGAACCCATCCTTCACCGACTACAACTAGTTTGGGTTCATAGATGTCTCCTTCTTTGAAAAGTTTGTTTTCTTTTGCAGTTTCTTCAGAGGTTGTATCAAAAACCTCTCCTGTTTCTTTAACTTTTCCAGTGTAATCGACAATAATAAAATCGCTTTTTTGAATTGTCACACATTTCCTTCCTTAATTAATAGGCTTATCTGATGATTTCTAGCTTCAAACAACATTCATAAATGTTATGCATATAAGAATCCAATTACTGAAAAATTGGGTTATAATAAAAAAATAAAAAACAAAAAAAGTTAGAAAAGGGGAATGTTTGGAAATAGTTTGATTTTTTCAGAAATTATTAATTCTCATAGTGATCTTCAATAGTTAGTTCATCGTCATCTGCAACTTCTTCTTCAACTGCTTCTTCAGTTAACTCTTCATCATCTGTTGTTTCAGCTGTATTATCTGTTTGATATGATTCCTCGGTGATTTCTTCTTTTGTGACTTCTTCAACGGTTACTTCTTCTATTGGCGCTTCTTGAAGGATTTCAACTTCAGTTATTTCTTCGGTAGTAGGCATCTCAACTGTTTGTTCCGAGGTTACTTCGGCATTTTCTTCTACTATTTCGGGTATTGTAACTTCTGGTGTTTCTTCAAGTGGTAAATCATCAAAAACTGGTTCAATTTCGATTTTTTCTTCAGTAGATTCAAATATTTCTTGTTCATCTTGAACTTCTACATTAGGAGTGACTATTTCTTCATAAGGAGCTTCAATTGGAGTCTCGATTGGAGCTTCAACAGGAACTTCTGGAAGGTCAACTGAAACATCAATTACATCTTCTTTAGATTCTTCAATTGGAGCATCAAAAGAAGTAGCCATTGTCTCTTCTGTTGTCTCTTCAACAACTTGAGGAGTTTCAACAGGTGTTTCAACTGATTGTATAACAGGTATTTCTGTTGTTTCTTCAACTGTAGCTTCGACTTCAACTGGTGTCTCAACTAAAGTTTCAACTGGGTTTTCAACAGGAACAGCAATTGACGGAGTATCCATCGCCTCTTGAGTTATCTCAGGAGTTTCAACAGTTTCAAATGGCATTTCAGCTGTTGTTTGGATAGTTTCTTCTTCAGTTGGAACTTCGATAGTAAAAGTTTCATCTATAGGAGTTTCAATTTGAACATTTAATGTCCCTTCAGTGGGTGAAGGATTAAGCGCAACTGGAGCTGAATCTGGGGTTTCAATAAGGGGTTCAGCTGGAACCTCATTTGGCAGTGATGCAGGTTCAATTGAATCAGTGAATTGAGCTTCGTTAGGTACTTCAACTGGAGTTTCAGTGGTAACTTCAGTTGTTGGTATTTCTACGGGAGTTTCGTTAACTAACTCTGAAGTAGTTTCTGTAGTTTCTTCGGTAACACTTTCAGTAATTTGAACTGATTCAGTTTCTATTTCGGAAACTTCTGGTTCTGAAACTGATTCTTCGGGGATCAAAACAGATACTGCTTCCTTAAGTTTTGCTAATTGAGTTTTCAACGATGTCAGACCAGTAGAGAATGCGCTACTTTCATTAGCATGGATCTCGTCATCGATTTCTCCTGCAACGTACTGAATTTCAGAATTTGCGAGAAATACTTCTAATGTTCCTATCTGTTGTTCAAGGTCATCAACTTTTGTTGTTAAAGCGTTGGCAAGGTTTTTCTGACGAATTTCAATATCAGATATTATATTACAGAGTTCGTTATCTATAGAATCATAAGTAGACACCGAAATTTTACCTGAATTGTAAAGATTGTCAAGAGCTTGCTTCTTTTTCCTAGCTAATTCCAAATCTTTGCTTATTTTCTCGAAAGAATACTTCCATGAGATCAAATCATAACACCGAGCGGAAATTTAGTATAAAAGAACGAAATAACTGTTGTTAACATGTAGATATATCGTTGGCTGTCAAAAACAGTTCCTTTTACGTAATAATCAATATGACTGTTTTAAACAAGTATTGATACCAACACAAAGATAATGTCAATCATTAACACTCTTAACTAAACATAAATTAATACAAAAAATAAGAAAATCCAAACAAAATCAATCCATAAATTATTTTGATTAAAAATAAATAGTGATTAACTAAACTATCGATCTGAATTGTTCTACTAAATTACACCAGTTATTTTGGCAAGTTTTTTTGCAGAATCATAATCCAGTTTTTTAACATTTAGAATAGTGTATCTTTCAGGACGAATGCTACAGGCATTTACTAATGCTTTAACTATTGATTCAGATCTTACTCCTAATTCTTCAGCAGTTGTCGGAGCCCCAGCTTTTTTAAGAGTTTCCTTAATTCCTTTCCAATCTATGTCATAAAGGTAAGCCATCATTATAGATCCTACTCCGCATTGTTCTCCATGTAAAGCTCCATTGGGTTCAATCAAATCTAAAGAATGACTAAACAGATGTTCTGAACCACTGCAAGGTTTACTACTACCAGCTATACTCATCGCAACTCCACAACTTATCAGAGCCTCTAAAATTAGACGAAGCCCTTCTTCAGATTCTGGTTTAATAATATCAACATTTTTTGCTACAAGTCTTGCACTCATTAGAGCTAGGCTAGCAGCATATTCTCCGTAATATTCATTTTTTATTTTATAGGCCAATTCCCAATCTCGTACAGAGGTAAACTTAGATATTAAATCTCCACATCCACTTGCAGTAAAACGGTATTCTGAATGAATAATAATATCAGTATCTGCCACTATAGCCATTGGAGACTGAGCCATAACTGAATATGGTTTATCCAATCCTTTAACTGCAGCAACAGGACTTGCAATTCCATCATGCGAAGCAGTTGTAGGAACACTGATAAATGCAATTCCCTGACGTGTAGAACTTAATTTTGCAACATCAATTTTGGTTCCACCACCAACTCCAAGAACTACCTGAGGCTTAAACTCTTTAATTCGTTCTTCAACAATATTTACCTCGTCTAATGTTGATGAGTCTACAATAAGATGATCAACATTCATCCCTTTATTATTAAGTAAATCGATGACTTTTTGTCCAGCAATAGTTTTAGTGTCTTGACCACAAACTACGAGAGCTGATTTATCAAACTCTAATCTCTTACAGATCTCGCCTAAAAGAGATAAAGTATCGTTTCCAACAACAACTTCTCTAGGAAGCTGCATTCGGTGCAATTGCATTTTCAAAGCAGTTTACGGATATGATTGAAAGCTCCATATTAAGTTTCAGGGTTTTTCTAGTAATACAGTTGTTAAACCAGAAAATGGAACCTTTAGAAATGTTTTTAAATACGTCAAAGATGTATATACACCTCTGACTTCTCCCGAGTCATTCTACTGTATATCCATTTTCGGGGGATATTTAAAAATGCAAGAAAACATTGAAAAACTAGCATTAAAAGGAACAACAACTGTCGGTGTAGTTTGCACAGACGGCGTCATTTTAGCTTCAGATACTAGGGTAACAATGGGATATTTTGTAGCCCATAAACAAGGTAAAAAAATCTATCAAATAGACGACCATATTGCAATGACTATTTCAGGTGGTGTGGCTGATGCCCAATATGTTGTGGAAATTCTTAAAGTTAATGCAAAACTTTACAAATTGAATAATGGTAGACCTATGCCAATAAAATCTGCATCTCGTTTAGTTGGAAACGTTCTTTTCTCTGCACGTGGAGGGTTAATGGCGCAGATTCTAGTTGGAGGAGTTGACTCTACAGGACCTCATGTTTTTTCATTAGATCCGTTAGGTAGCCTTTTAGAAGAGAAATGTGTTGCTACTGGATCAGGTTCACCTGTAGCTTATGGAGTTCTTGAAGACAAATTTAAAGAAGATTCGCAATTAAAAGATATGTTGCCAGTCGTTGTACGAGCTGTTGATTCGGCTATGAAAAGGGACATAGCAAGTGGAGATAATTATGACATAATTACAATAACTAAAGATGGTTTTCGTTCATTAAGTACTGAAGAAAAGAAACAAATTCTAGGGGGCTCCTGAGGAGCGTAACAATATTTTGCCATCATCGTCGAAAGATCAAGTTGATATAAGTCAACATATAATTGAAAATATTCCTCCTGAAGCTGAAGTTACTCGGATAGAATATGAAGGCCCAGTTCTAGCAGTTTATACCAAAAAACCTGAGGTTTTAGTTGAACAAAGTTATATAATAGCAAATATTGTAAAGCTGATAAGAAAAAGGATAGTTGTTCGTTCTGATCCGTCAATTAGGGCTAAAGAAAGAGAAACAGAACGAATAATCAAAGAGTTAGTACCTGAAGAGGCTGAAATTACAAACATTAATTTTGATCCCAGCCTTGGAGAAGTTATCATAGAAGCAAAAAAACCAGGAGTTGTTATTGGAAAAAACGGAGAAGTCCTTCAGGAAGTCATCAAACAGACACGTTGGAGACCTCGAATTCTGAGAAGCCCTCCTATACCTTCGAAAATTATTGCTCATATGAGACATTTTCTTTATTCTGAAAGTAAAGAACGAGAAAGAATTCTTCGATCAATAGGTGAACGGATATTTAGACCTAAAGTCTATGAAGCAGGAGATGTTCGGTTAACAGCTTTAGGTGGGTTTCGTCAAGTAGGAAGATCGGCGATTCTTGTTTCAACTAGGGAAAGTAATGTTTTATTGGATTGTGGTATAAATCCTGGATCTACAAGTTCAATTGTAGCTTATCCCAGATTGGATATTCCTGAATTTGATTTAGATGCTTTAGATGCAATTGTAATAAGTCATGCTCATCTAGATCATTGTGGGTTTTTGCCATTTGTTTTCAAATATGGATATGATGGACCAGTTTATTGTTCTGCTCCTACTTCTAGTTTAATGACTTTACTTCAGTTAGATTATCTTGACGTTGCTAGTAAGCAGGGGACAATGCCTCCTTATGGACAAAAAGATGTTAGAGACACCGTAATGCATACAATTCCTTTACGTTATGGTTCAGTTACTGATATTGCTCCAGATATTCGGCTTACTCTTCATAATTCTGGACATATTCTTGGTTCATCAGTTGTTCATCTTCACATAGGTGAGGGACTTCATAATTTAGTTTACACTGGAGATTATAAGTTTGGTAAGTCGATGCTTCTTGAGCCTGCAATAGCGATGTTTCCAAGGGTAGAGACAATAATAACTGAAAGTACTTATGGTGCAACATCTGATGTGATGCCTACAAGGGCAGAATCAGAAGAAAAAATTACATCGATAATTAATGAGACACTTGACAGACAAGGTAAAGTTTTGATTCCAGTTCCTGCAGTTGGTAGAGCTCAGGAAATTATGCTAATTATTGACGACTATATGAGAAGAGGCGTATTAAAAGAGGCTCCAGTTTTTGTTGAAGGCATGATTTCTGAAGCAACTGCAATTCATACTGCATATCCAGAATATCTTGCTAAAAATGTAAGAAACAGTATTCTGTATGAAGGAATTAATCCATTCCAATCCGATTACTTCACTATCGTCGAGCATCCAAGCGCCAGAGAAGAAATTGTAGACGGTGATCAATGTATAATATTAGCGACATCAGGTATGTTAGAAGGAGGCCCAGTAATCGATTATTTCAAACGGTTAGCCGGAGATAAACGTAATACAATAATCTTTGTAAGTTATCAAATCGATGGAACAATGGGTTCAAGAGTGCAAAAAGGTTTAGCTGATGTACCAATAATAAGTAGTAACGGAAAGATGGAAGTTACAAAAGTTGAGATGCAAGTTGAATCTGTAAGAGGATTTTCTGGGCATTCAGACAGAAGACAGTTAATTAATTATATTCAAAGATTAAGACCAAAACCTGAAAGAATAATTGTACTCCATGGTGAAAAAAGTAAGAGCTTAAGCATGGCTCACTTATTCAAGAGAAAATATGGAGTAGAGTCGCTCGTTCCTGAAGTTTTGGAAACAATCAAGCTGCGGTAGGTGCCTTATTAGAGGACATAATTTCGGGTCGCCATATTCTAATAGAATCTGGAACTATTACAACCCGTTCTTTTCCCAGACTAGCGATGTCTCCGCCAATAGTTTGAGTGAAAGTGGAAAGTTCGTCAACAGCTTTTTTGACATCTTCTACATTCTTAACAGCAAGAGAAGTAATTTTAAGAATAATTATATTACCAAGGCTAAGTTCGTGTTTGATAATTTCTACATCGTCAAGAGATCTCAAGGGCATTGCTTTAAGGTAGGCTTTTTGAT